>JBARRE010000147.1:0-7728 GCA_049644065.1 Sedimentisphaerales bacterium
ACGGTGCCCGCCGGTGCGCTGGCCGGCGCCATCGATCCGAAAATCAACGCCAGCGGTAAATCGCGTGTCAGCGCATAGACGGCAAGAACTACAATAATAAAAGCGCCGAAAGACTCCGCTAAGATAATGGAGATAATCCCCCCACCAAGGCGCTTAAGCGAGGACAGATTCAGTTCGGAGCCGATGCTGAAGGCCACGAATCCCAGGGCAATCTCCGTAACGAACGAAAGCCGTTCCATGGAAGCCTCGTCGAAGAGATGCAGTACCGATGGCCCGAGGATGACGCCGACGAACATATAACCAATCAGTGAAGGCAACCTGGCTATCCGTGCGAGCCGCCCGACGTAAAATGCAATGATCGTCGCGGCCCGTATTCGAGTCAGCCCGGAGATATGAAGAAAAGACCAGTCAGTTGTTATAGCAAGAACTGCCATCTTCAGTTTCCCTGTCCTTATGTGCTCAACGAGCCGGCCACATAATCAACCTGTTGGACGGTTGCCATCACACCGGCGCCCTTATTAAGATCGCCGGCAACGCTCTCAATTCGCCGCAGCGCTTCGTTGGTCAGATTTTTGTCAACAACGGCAATAATAATCCTTCCAAAATTGGAAGGCTCATCAGACCAGAAACTCGCAAAAAGAGGCAATTTCGAAAGATACACGCCTGCATTCTCGGCCCCGACAACAACCAGAGAGCTGGATTCGATGCCGGTCAAAATCTGCAGAACTTCCCTGAAAATATCCTCGCTTTGTATGAAGATATGAATCAGGCTTTTAGCGGCCCGCGGCCTGTCGTCTATTTCTACATCCCGGCCCCGCAGAAAGCTTTCGAACACGCCGTCAGGTGTCGGCTCTGCCAGGATTTGCTCCAACGCTTTCGGCGATAAAAGCCTCTGTGAAATTACCGAGAGCAGTCTTACATGCTTGTTGGATACGACTTCGGGAGCAATAATAAAAACAATCAGCCTGACCTTCCCGGCGTCCAAAGCATCAAAGTCAACTCCAGATGGAACCGTCACGACACCCACGACAAAGTCTTTAACAGCCTTGAGACGGCAATGGGGAATCGCGATTCCTTTACCGACACCCGTTGAGCCTAAGGACTCGCGTGCTTGAAGAGCCGCCAGAATTTCCTGCTCGCTGATACTTTCAAGAACGCTGCATTTTTTGGCAAGGCGTGCAACTTCTCGTAGCGCCTCATCCTTGTCATGGGGCCGGGCATTGACGATGATGCACTCTTTACGTAAAACATCAGCCAGTTTCATGATGAATATTCCTCACACTTATGTAAATCGATCATTTTACTATTCACTAAAACAGCAGGAAACACAACTGCGAACGAACATTTCCGGGCGCATCCGATGCTCTCTCACTGCTGTTTAAAAGTAGATATGATAAGCCGTCAGTTCGTTTTTCTCAAACGAATTCTGCTCGCAACTAAAAATGTCCTTCTCGTATTTACCAGCGGTTCAATCTGCTGGATGACCAGGCACTGAACGACCCTACCTGTGCAAAGGCTCCTATCTGGCGTCGACGGTTACGCCGGGCCACTCATCCGTTCGGAACGGACTGGCGGGCAGATCCTCCTGGTTATAGAGATTGCATACCGGATTGTCTGCCCAGGCGTAACGCACGGCAACAGGCTCAGACACATTGTCGCTGCTGACGACGACTGTTTTACCTTCGATCTTCGCATCGGCCCAGACGAACTTGCGGTCCGCCCCGGCGATGGAAAAGCCTTTCAATGTATCATCGCCCTTGGCGACAAGCCCCCCGCCCGCGTGGTCATAACTCAGAATGATGCTGCCGCCGTCGACCTTTATCGATTTATAAATCGGCCCGGAATAAACCAGCTTCTTCCCGTACGTCCCGGCCAAAGGCCACAGTGCCAGACGCTTACCGACGTCCTGCTTGTTCTTCGGATGAATGTCGGCGGCCTCACCGATATCGATAATAACCGCCATCCCCGTATTGGGTAGCGCCAGAGTCATCGACTGGGCCTCACGCAGTTCCGCCCAGGCACTTTCGTCCGGCTCCGGCTTGGTTTTCATGAAATTGGCCAACTGTACGAAAAGGAAAGAGAATTTTCCCTGACCCCAATCGTCGCGCCAGTTCTTAATCATGCCGCCAAAGAGCGTTCGATACTGATAGGCCCGGCCGGCGTTCGATTCGCCCTGATACCATATCGCGCCTTGAATACCGTACGGAATCAGCGGGGCAATCATCCCATTGTACAAGCCGGCGGGCGAATGAGGATTCCCAGGACCAAACGGCGCACCCGGTCTGCGAGGCGGCTTTTCTCCTTCGGCCTCGGCTTTCTCGGCAGCCTGTTTCCATTCGACTAATTTTTGCTTATGTTCTTCCATCGCCTGCGGATACTTTGCGACGGCATCTGCGTATCGCTTCAGAATCGGCGCACAATCCGGATTTGCTTCGAGTACCTCTCGCCTCGTCCACGCCTCGGCGGGTGTTCCGCCCCAGGATGTATGAATCAAACCTACCGGCACGTTTAGCTGTTTATGCAATTCTCGTCCGAAGAAGTACCCCACGGCTGTAAAGCCCGGCACCGTCTCGGGGCTGCATTCGCTCCAACTGCCCTCGCAATCCGACTGCGGCGTCTCAGCCACCGTGCGCTTGACCGAGAACAGCCGAATCTTCGGATAATCGGCCTCGGCAATCTCCTGCTCGGAGTTCGCTGAAGACTGCACCGCCATCTGCATATTCGACTGGCCCGAACAGACCCAGACCTCGCCGACCAGGATATTCTTGATAGTTATTGCGTTCTTGCCGGATAACGTCATTTCATAAGGCCCGCCCGCCTTAGGCGGATTCATCCGGAACGTCCATTTGCCGTCCTTGTCCGCCTTGACCGCCCATTTCATATTGTTCCAGCTCACCCCGGCCATAACCTCTTCACCCGGATCGGCCCAGCCCCAGATAGAGACTTTTCCGCCCTGCTGCAAAACCATATTATCCCCGATGACCGCCGGCAGCTTAATATCGGCAACGGCAGCTCCAGCAAGCAGCAGAACCACAGCAAGATAAAAAATTAAAGTGCAAAATGTAAAATTAAAGAAGTCATCGCCGTGTGGCGGCGATTCCGCAATTTTGATTTTTGATGTTTGATCTTTGCATTTCTCGTAGTTCATACTTTTAGCTCCTTAAAAATGTGACTCTAATAAAACTCCGCCATTAAATCAACTTTGTCCCGAAAATGCAACTATTCATTGTTTTTGACAGGATAACAGGATAATCGGTGTAAACTTGTCTTGATTTAGCCTTTAGCCCTGAGCAAGGCCGAAGGGGAAGCCGAACGGATCCCGTCTAAAAAAAAGAAGTGATACTCCGCCGATCTCGCACAGAAAGGGGGTCGAGAAAGGGGGTCAGGGTTTAATTGTTGCAATCATTCGTTTATAATCTCGATATCGGTGTTGTTTCTTTTGTTCAAATTCTGCAACATAGCGGCTCACGCCATTCAGCACACCCATATTGAGATTTTTGCTCAGCCACCCATTTGTTACAGCCGTATGCCGTTTCATATAATGGGCGATCATCACCTTCCAGTTAGCGGATTTGCTGCCGCTATCAATATCTTGCTGGTTCTTGTCATGATAAGACAGCATTCGCTCCACCAAACGTTCCCAATAGAGTTCACGAGCTTCCTGAGAGATATGACCAATTCTTTCCACACCATCAATGCGATCATCTGTTACGAGATTCTTCTTGAATTCACGGGTCCCCAAGGCCCATCCGCGAGACATATCTGCAAAGCACTGCTCCTTCTTAGCCGGATTGGACGTGGAAAGCCAATCCAGATACGCTAAATACTTTCGACGGCCTGATGTTGTATCCGCCAGGTGCCCAGCATAATAAAGACCACTCGAAAGATTCATCCGATCCCAACGCTTTTGCTTGTGTAAAAGATACCACAAGCTGGACCAACGCCAACGGCCCAGTTTCTCGGTATCCTCCAAGCCGGCCCGTAATGGATTCAAGTGAATATAGTTCACAAGAGAGCCAAGGTAGGCATCACGTTCAACAACCAGACTCTTATAGCGTCCCTGAAAAACATGTCCCCGCTCCCTGACCGATCGATTGAAGCGATTTGCAAACGTTGATTGAAGCCACTGCATACCAACAGACAAGTTCGCGTCGGGCGTTTCAACGCAAAGGTGGTAATGGTTGTCAAGCAGGCAAAAGGCATAGAGAATCCAGCCTGCTCGTTCGCAGGTTCTGAGCAAAGTCTGCTCAAAAATACTCTTGCTGTTGTCAGATGCAAATACGTCATGGCGATAATTGCCGCGATTCAAAACGTGGTAGATTGCACCTGGATATTCTATACGCAGACTACGTGGCATAATAAAGGTAAAAATAAGCACTCGTTCGGAATCTGTCAAGCAGGAATTGCAAAAATGAAAGCCTGACCCCTCCTTGACCCAGCGTATTCCCCGTTTTTTGCATAGGCTACCCGTTATCCCACTTTGTCGTTACGAATTCTAGTTTCTCTATGCGAGGAACAGTTAGCTTCTTCTTCTGGGTAATGTTGGCGCTCCAGTGGACCTCAAATATAGACTGTCCATTAGCCACTTCCACTTTCTTCACAGAGTCTTGAGGGGTGCCAAAGATGTTTGACATTGAGCTGGATTGTCCGCTACTTACACTTGGCAGCGACTGAGAACTTGAAAAATTTGACAAACCGGAGAAACCTGAGGAACTCAAGAAACTTGGAGTCGGCAACTGATCTGAATCTTGAAGACTGTCGTTTTGATTCAGACTTGCTATTGATCCCCCGAGATCTAACGAACTGTGATTTGGATGCAAACCGAAAGTGGGCGTTGCGTACAACTGGGGAGTATGCGAGACCGACGACATAACATTGAATGGGTTCGGACTTTGCGATTCAAACTTGAACAGCTTGGTATCCACCGATATTGGAGTCATATAGAATAGTCGGCGCCCTTCTTTCTTCACGAAAACCGGTGAGCTAATCCACCAAGTCCCATTCTCTCTCAGCAAACCTTTGTTCGGAACTGCTTCGAACTGCTGCGCGTAAGAGCTATTGATCTTGTCTCGAATGTTCTCTTTGTAGTAAAGGCAAGCATGGTTCTCCTTTTCAAAGAAGAATTTCTCCGCTTTGTCCTTCAACTCTGCCACAAATTCCTCGGTTACTTTCGATACCAACGTGTTGATCAGACTCTCTAACTCGCCAGTAGAGTTCAGGACCCTCACATTTTTTGCTTCTCTTGTGCTCACCCTCACATATTCGGCCAGCAGCTTGTCATTCGTCACGATAGCAAGGCGACAAGCGGCCGGTGTGGCTGGCGATTTCCGGGTAAGTTGTAGGAACGTTTCAGCGATAATCGAGTCACGAAATCCTTTCTCCGTTTCTCCAGGATCAAATGGTGGGAGTCGGTAGACAGATCGATTCATCAAGGCCTTCCACTTTACGTCGGCAGTATCAAGATCTAATGTAAATATGTTTAGTTCTTCAAGTTGTGCGGCGATTGCCTCATTCACTCGGCTTACCAATATGTCTTTTGTTACGTTCAGATTGTGACCAAGTAGTCTCTCCAGTTTTTCAATGGACGGGAGTAATTCAAATGACTTGTTTCGCATCTGGTATCGACGCTCGTCCACCACAATACCAGGGAGATACCATCTAATGGTCAAATCGGAGTGTTGTGAATTTGTTTCGATAAGTTGTCTCACCTCGCTTCGCACCAAATTATATGCAACCTGGGCGAAGAGCACACTTGTGTCAAACACAACCAGTAATTTTGGCTTTGATTTCTTCTTTCTCTTTTTAGACATTGTCCTGTCCCCTATTTGTTTCCTCTGAATTCGACTTCTTGACTTGTTAGAAACAGTTATCAAGTTCTGCCCACTGTTATTGACGGTAGCCTAACGGGACAAACCTCCCATCAAAGTCCAAAGTTTGGCCCACATTGTACGGGGAAATCGGGGGACACCATACCAATTTCTCTCTTTTGCCAGCTTGATTGTCTCGTCTGTAACCATCCACAAGACCTATGTTATCATATATGTGGGTGTTTGAAAAGCTTTTCATACAGGATTTATGCAGATAAGACCATTTATCAGCTTTGTCTAAGGAAGATAAGAGAACGCCGTCTCACGTAGACCTTGCCATTGACTATTTACGATTTACCCCGTGAGATGGCGGCTTCGCCTATCTCATGGGGTGAACTATTGATTATTTGATTTCTTCTCTGCGTCCTCTGGCCCTCTGTGGCTGTATAATGAATGCCGTGTAATGGAGATTTTTTCGGAATTTGTGAGGCATTTGGTGAGGGATTTCGTATAATACTTAACAAATAGAATATAGAAGACAGGATAACAGGATGACAGGAGAATTTGTTATTGATTATTTTCTATTGACTATTGATTATTTCTATCCTTTCCGTGTTAATCAGCAAAATCCGCGGTTTTTGATTATTTCTTCGTGGATTTTCGTGTTCTTCGTGGTTTATAGCTTACTTGAAAAAACAAAGCCAATGTTAACATGGGCAATGTGGCGTTAAATAAGTAATAGTAATGGTTTATGGGTATTTCAGTGGTTTTTGGCGGATTTGAGCGGCGAAAAACAAAGCCAATTTAATAACGTTCAACGTTCCGTGTTCAGGGTTCAAGGTTAAGGCCAGTAAATGGGATTTGAAAAAACAAAGCCAATCTTATAGAAAGGCAAAAGTAAAAAGGCAAAAGGTAAAAATGAGAGTAAATCCGGAATTAATTCGTATGTAGTATGCTTGTCCTGAGTAGAATCGAAGGGGCAGAAGGCAGAATAATGCAAAAAACAGGTGAAAAAGAGTAGAAAACGACGAAAAATTGAGCTTAATTTGAAAAAACAAACCCAATTTTGAAATGGGCAAAATGAGCGTAAGTATCTATATGAAAGGATATTATGAAGATTTAAGCGATTTCGGGCGGCGAAAAAACAAAGCCAATTCAAAGCCAAAACAAAGCCGATTTATAAGCGTTCAGTGTTCTGCGTTCAGCGGACAGCGGACAGCGTCAAGATCAGAAAAAGGAATTTGAAAAAACAAAGCCAATTTGCTACATTAACTTCAAAAGGTGCAGAACACGCACCACCAGAAGCTCATATTAAAGGTAAGCAGAGAATGCAAGAGAAATCGTATAGAAAGGTGGTGAAGCTATGGTCAGGCTAACATCGATTATTTTAGCAATAATTGGGATTTCAATGGCGCAGGCCGCTGAGCCTTTCCGGCTGGTACTTACCGACGTCGAACAGAACATCTACAAAGAAACCGCAAGTCTTACAAGCAGCGAAACGACGCCGGGTTGCCCGGTTTCGTGGTCGGTAAAGAAATACGTCCTGCACGGCGGCAGGCAGGAAGGCGTCGAGGTCATCGAGGTCAATAACGGCAAACTCCGCTTTAATGTCGTGCCGACACGCGGGATGTCGATCCAGGAGGTTGTAATGGGTGATTTGCGTCTCGGCTGGGATTCACCGGTTAAGGGGTTGGTTCACCCGAAATTCATCAATCTCAACACGCGGCAGGGATTAGGCTGGCTGGAAGGTTTCAACGAGTGGATGGTCCGCTGCGGCCTGGAGTTTTTCGGTGCGCCCGGAACCGATGAATTCATCGACAACACCGGCAATAAAGCAACGATGGACCTGACGCTGCACGGCAAGATTTGCAACACGCCGGCTTCAACGGTCGAGATAGTCATCGAACGCGAGGCGCCCTAC
>JBARRE010000148.1:0-1881 GCA_049644065.1 Sedimentisphaerales bacterium
ATGGCTGTCGAGAACACCCGCGATGGTCGCAGGTTTGACCGATCATATTTGGTCTTTGGGCGAATGGCTGAGTTATCCGGCCGTTCAATTATCATAGGACACGAGGCGAATATCAATTGAACAAGAAAAAGAGGAGGTAAAAATGACGAAAAGTCAAAATCAGTTCAAAAATCTATCGAGAATGCAATTGGTGTTACCGATGCTCATGCTCGCACCAATCATTGCCCTGGTGCTCACAGCACCGGCGTGGGCTGAAACATTCGATGGGAGCACACTCCTTGAGTTTTCAGTCAATCCGGCCGCGTTATCAGGTGATGGAGCCACCGATGTTACTATCACTACGACAACCACTGCGCCGGGGGCATCCCAGGATTTAATAAATGATGGAAGGATTACAATCCAATTGGCCACGGATGGTCTTGGCAATCCCGTTCCGGTAGCAGAGGTCGTTGACTGGGTAGCTTTGAACGCCCCGGGACAGTACCCGGCAACCGGAGTGACCACGCTCGATGTGGACCTTGATGCTTTGGGATTCGCCTGTGGAACCGTGGGAGGTTTCCGCGCTCATTATGTCACCGGTGGCGGGAGAGACAAGGTCGATACTCACTTTTCTGATGCAGTTGACCTGACAGCTGTGTGCGATTGTCCCTGCGAGGAAACCGAGACTGCCTTTGCATACGATGAATTGCTCGGAACATGCTTCATCGGTATCGAGGGCCTCAATTCCAACAGGTGGGGCTGGACAATCGGGCCGCTCAATGAGGGTGAGTACGAGTTCGAAATCTGGGCGGCCGCCGGACAGTGCGAACTGTCAAATGGTATGTTTGTCGGCACACTGAGCGTCGTATATGAAGAAGGTACTGCGACCGTCACGTACGTCATGGACTCCTGCCGGACACTGACCGAGACACATCTCTACATCGGCAACGATATTCTGCCGACTCATAACGATGAATATACTGTGGCGCCGGGTCACTATGGGAACATCCATGACGGAGACCAGGCCCCGAACGCTGAGTCCGACCAGTATGTCATTGAGGATCTTTCGGGTGATATTTATCTGATTGCTCATGCCGTTGTGTGTGTGGAACCTGAATCCGAACCTGTGGATGAAGATTAGTCCGCCGATGGATTATGTATAGAACAAGTAAACAGTAAAGGCCGCTTTTATGAGCGGCCTTTCTTTTGTGCATTGAGCATGTTTTGCAAATTGGAGGTGGGGCTCCGACTGATTCAAGCCGTGGCCAAGTCTTCTATAGACACGAAAATAAAGGATATTTTTAGATAAATAGGAAGATAAATAGGATAAATAGAGGATAAATAGGGACGGACCGAATGGCAGGACGATAAGGGATTCATGCGTAGAAACCACTCGCATCGACAAGGGGGCACGTATGAATTTGAAGATACCGCTCTTGCCGTAAAAAAAACAAGAACTGCCTTTAGGAGTAATTTCGTCAATCGTTGTATGAAACCTCCAATAATTATAGAAAAGCCCTACATACAGCTTAAAGTCCTGCCATTCGGGACGGATCCTATTATATGCTACAATTAAAGGGAGGTCTTTCAAGGCCTCCCTTTTGTTTTTGGCCCTTCCGGTTAATGGGTAGGTTGATTCGTAGTCCAGATGAAAAAAGAAGAATCATTCTGTGCTCCGGAGGCACAAATCTGCTCCAGCCAGCGAGCCGGAATCCGGATTCGAGCCTCTGAGCAAACGATTTTTCTCCTAATAACCCCAAGATACCGATCTTTTTACTCCTCCTGCGCGCAAATAGGGAAGCTAATCTGTTCGACTTTTCTTTAATTTTTCTATTATTTCATTGTACAAACAACTTTACTTTACGTATAATATTAAACAAATTGAATACAGAATACAAAAAA
>JBARRE010000149.1:0-2189 GCA_049644065.1 Sedimentisphaerales bacterium
GGGGACTCCCGGCAGGAATTCGGTAATCACAAATCCATCGGGCGTATAATTGATATGTTTTCGGTAGGTCCACCAACGGAAGTAATAAGTCCGCTCAATATCATTGTCGGGACATTCGAGCAGTGGGATGTTCGCTTTGAGGAATTCCCACGCATGTTCATTGGAAATGTGCCGGACGTACAATTCCTCGTCGTTTTTATTGAACTCATCAACGTAATGTTCGAACGAATCCGCTTTCAGCACGAATGGGTTATGTTCACAGACAGCTACACTCGCATTTATGGATAGCATGAATAAAAATACCGAGGCGACTATCATCGCATGCACATGTTTCTCTCGCATTCTCACGCTCCCCGTACTATAGAATATAAAGTTCAAGTTTATTCAAGCGAGCCGACCAATTCTTTGATGTTTTCTATTTTGTTTCGAACGCAGTATTTCTTTATGCCGTCTATGTTTTTTTCCGCACAGTCGGGCTCGATAAAATTCGCCGTGCCGATACCGACCGCCGAGGCGCCGGCGATGATAAATTCGACGGCATCCGAAGCGGTCCTGATTCCACCTAAACCAAGGATCGGCACGCCGCGTTCCCTGGCTACATCGTTGTAGACCTTGTTTACCAGATAGACCGCAATGGGTTTTATTGCCGGGCCCGAGAGGCCGCCGGTTCGGTTGGCTAAGATGGGTCTGCGGGTTCCAATGTCGATAACCATCGCCGTGAAGGTATTGACCAGGCTCAGTGCATCGGCGCCGGCATCGACCGCGGCACGTGCGATAACGCCGATATCCGTCACGGCGGGAGCCAGCTTGACCATCAGGATTTTGTCGCCGGAGGCTTTTTTTACCGCGGCAGTAATTTCCGCCACTTGTGCCGGATCGGTTCCGAAGCTAACGCCGCCGTGCTCAACGTTCGGACAGCTAATATTCAGCTCGAAGCCGGCGATGCCACTTTCGGCCGCCAGCCGCTCAACCACAGCCACATAATCGGCAATCGTTTCGCCCGCGATGTTCACAAAGACAGCGGGGGACATCTCCCGTATAACAGGCAATTTCTCTTCAATGAACTTGTCCAATCCGACGTTCGCCCATCCAATCGCGTTGAGCATCCCCGAATCGGTCTCGACAATCCGAGGCGTCGCGTTGCCCTTTCTGGGCGCCAGCGTAATACTCTTGGTAATAAAGCCTCCGAGGCAGTTGACATCCATAAAGTCACTCAACTCGTCGGCATACCCGCAAGTCCCCGAAACCGTAAACACCGGATTGCTCAGCTTCAACCCCGCAAAATCAACCGAAATATTGTTTTCATTTTCCATATTTGGAACTCAGTCTGCTTTATAGTCTAATTTAACATTTCTTAAGGTCAGTAAGAAAAATCGGCTCTTTGAGTGCCTGAAGAAATAGTAACTTCACGGTTTCTTTGAGGAATTCATATACATTTTCCCTGCTTTTAAGCTCCTTTTTCAATTGGCCATCTAAACTCGGATGCTCACCATGAACAATAGAATTCCGGTATTTATAAAGTTTTTTCCAGACGTCATTTTCCTTGATTTTGCTAAAATACTTAACGTATTCTAACTCTCGAGGAAAACGTTTTCTTAATAGAGGTAATTTTGTTTGAATCTGATGATTTATAGAATCATCTATATTCTTGTGACTTGGACAGTGAGTAATTAAAGACTCAATAATCGAAAACAAGCCTATAATCATTAATTCTGAATTCCTTAGTAGCGATTTTAGATCATTAAATTTTTTAAGAGATCCGGTAATATATTCATGTTCTGGACTTATTTTCTTTATTAGATCGTAGTTCTCCCGTATTTCTCTCAACTCATCTCCAGTTATCGAAACAGCTGGCTGCCCCATCTTTTGATTCTCAAAAAAGCTGAACAATGATTGTCCGTGCCAAAGGATTGCTTCACCACTAGAAATAATGTTTGCTCCCAAAACAGTAAATCCAAGTTCCAAATCATTGCGGAGCAAAGATGCAGCAGATTCTATGTATTTAAGTTCTGCGTTTGGGCCGTCGAATACAATTACCCAGT
This sequence comes from Sedimentisphaerales bacterium, assembly GCA_049644065.1. GTDB lineage: Bacteria > Planctomycetota > Phycisphaerae > Sedimentisphaerales > Anaerobacaceae > JAFGPJ01. Next base: position 2,043 of record JBARRE010000149.1, read on the forward strand.
ACCGCCACCTATCTGGAGATAACGGCTCCCATTTCCTTCCGGAATCCGGCTTCGTACATGGTACTTTGATATAATCTGCTTCATACAATGGTGGCAAGAGATTTACTTGGAGAGAAGTTCTGCATCGATTCATCAACTCTTTGATCT
>JBARRE010000150.1:0-3150 GCA_049644065.1 Sedimentisphaerales bacterium
CTCCTGCAGAAAGCCGGCTATGAGACGGCGTTCGTTGGGAAATGGCACATGGCCAGGAAAAATTCTCCCCGGCTCGGGTTCGAACATTGGGGGAGCTTTACCGGGCAGGGCAGATACGACAATAGTAAGCTTAATGTCGATGGGCAGACCGTACAGTCTGACACTTATGTTACCGATGACCTCACTAATTATGCGGTTCGGTTTCTGAAGAAGCGGCACGACAGACCCTTCATGCTCTATCTGAGCCACAAAGCCGTGCACGGGCCGTTCGCCCCGGCAAAGCGTCACGCGAATCTCTATTCCGATGTCGAGATCGAGTCCCGGCACAATCCCAAAGACAATCTGAGTACAAAGCCTCCCTGGGGCAGGAAAATGGATCCGAACTGGAAAAGCCAGATTCTTGCTTACTATCGCTGCCTGGCGGCTGTCGATGAGAGTCTTGGGCGTATTTTGGAGACGCTCGAACAGATCGATGCTCTCGATAATACCGTTATCATCTTTGCGGGTGACAATGGTTATTTCCACGGCGAACACGGTGGGATGTGGGACAAGCGGGCCGCGTATGAGCCCTCGATGCGAATACCGCTTCTGATGCGATATCCCCGCCTTGCCAGGCCTGCGACAATCTGTGACGAAATGGTGCTGAACATCGATCTGGCGCCGACACTCCTCGAACTGGCGGGAGTTCCGAGCCCCGGCACGATGCAGGGACAAAGCTGGCTGGGAGTGCTCAAGGGCCGGCCGGGACGCAGGAGCTTCCTGTACGAATACTTTCAGGAAGCCGACCGTAAATACAAAAGGCCGACGATACTTGCCGTCCGGACGAAACGATGGAAATATGTGACTTATCCTCTCGACGATAGCCTGACCGGCGAATTATATGATATGCACAATGACCCTGAGGAGCTCAATAACCTTGTTGGCAGCTCCCAATATTCTGATGTTATGGAGCAGATGAAAAAGGAGCTTGAGCAATTAAAAAGGGAAACGGGCTTTCGATTTCCCGAACAGAAAAGAATATAATAGATAAGTTTCTATGAGGAGTTAGCATGTTTAGTCCAAAATATCTTTTTGTGATTTTTACCTTTTGCCTTGTGAGCGTGAACTTTGTATTTGCCGGTGAGCGGGCCGGCGAGCCTAAGGGTTACTCAATACCGCTGATTGACCTGGCCGGCGAGACTCACCGCCAGATAATCGTCGACAAAGAGCAGGGCCAGTATCTTGGTCATCCGACGACGGTCCTGCTGGAAGACAATAAGACCATTATTACGGTTTACCCGAAAGGGCACGGGCGTGGGGCTATAGTGATGAAAAAGAGCACAGATGGCGGTTTGACCTGGTCGGATAGGCTGGCGGTGCCGGAGAACTGGGCGACGTCACAGGAAGTGCCCACGCTCTACCGGGTAATCGATTCGCAGGGCAAGAAACGTCTCATCATGTTCTCGGGATTGTATCCTATACGGATGGCTGTCTCAGATGATGACGGCAGGGCGTGGACGCCGCTTCGGCCGATCGGCGATTTTGGTGGTGTCGTTGCGATGGCCTCTCTGGTCCGGCTGAAAAATGGGGACTACATGGCCTTGTTTCACGACGACGGCCGTTTTCTTCACGGTGCCGGCAAGAGAACGAAATTTCAGGTTTTCAAGACGATTTCCAAAGATGGAGGCCTGACCTGGGGCCAGCCGGAAGTGATAACAGAGCACCCAGCGGCGCATTTATGCGAGCCGGGTGCGATAAGGTCGCCGGATGGCAGACAAATCGCTTTGCTGCTGCGAGAGAACAGCCGGAAATACAATTCTTTTGTTGTTTTCAGCAACGATGAGGGGCGTACCTGGACAAAGCCGATTGAACTACCCGGGGCTTTGACCGGTGACAGGCACACCGGCCGGTACGCGCCGGATGGAAGGCTGTTTATTACTTTCCGTGACACAACCCATGAAAGCCCAACGAAGGGCGACTGGGTCGGATGGGTCGGGACATATGATGATATTGTCAATGGCAGGCAGGGGCAGTACCGTGTCCGGCTTATGGACAACCACAAAGCAGCGGATTGTGCCTATCCGGGCCTGGAACTGCTGCCGGACGGGACATTTGTCACGACAACTTACGGTCACTGGATAGAAGGCCAATCACCTTTTATCATGAGTGTACGTTTCAAATTGGAAGAAATCGACGCTAAAGCACATTCGATAAATTCAAAGGAGATTTTAAGATGAAAAACACTATCAAAATCATTTTTATGCTGGCTTTTGCTTTTTTGTTTGTATCAAACGCGTTGGGCCAGCGAAGAACCGAACAACCTGTGGAATTCAAGAAGATATCCGACAGACTGTTTGAGATTGTGGGCGGACGGGGTGCGCAGGGGGGAGCATATATTGGCGATAACGGGGTGCTCGTGATCGATGCGAAGATGGACAAGGCATCGGTCGGTCAGGTCGTCGAAGGAATTAAGCAAATCACCGACAAACCAATTAAGTACCTCGTGAATACCCATAGCGATGGCGATCATGTGGCTGGAAATCGTTATTTTCCCGAAGCAGTGACCATCATAGCACACGAAAATTGCCGGAACGATTTCTTTCTACCCGGGAGAAACGGTGCTGCTTCGGAATGGAGTAAGCCGGACTTGGCGCCTTTCGTACCGTCGCTGACATTCAGTGACAAGATGAACATACACCTTGGCTCTAAAACGGTTGAGCTGTGGTATTTCGGCGTGGGGCACACAACAGGTGACGCCGTAGTTTATTTTCCCGAAGAAAAGACAGCCTTTATTGGCGACCAGATATTCTTGACCAGAGCCCAGCTTATCCATTCTTATAAGGGGGGAGATTCGTTCGAGCATGTCAAGACGCTGACTAAAATGCTTGATACGATAGATGCGGAAAAATTCTGCAGCGGCCACAGCGAAATGACAAATCGTGCCGGGATAGAGAATCATATTGGCCAGATGAAAAAGCGGCAGGAAAAAATCAGAGCACTAATCGCCAAGGAAAAGAACACCGAAGAGGTAAAGGGCGAATTTGAACAGAGCGAGGCCCGGCTAATCGAGACTATATGTAATGAGATAAAGAAAGCTTCCCAGTGATAGAGTTAGTTTTGATAAATATTGTCTAATCCTGAAACGACTCCTCATAGAACTGGTATGGGGCC
>JBARRE010000151.1:0-2354 GCA_049644065.1 Sedimentisphaerales bacterium
ATTACTCTTACGCATAATGAACTCCTTTTCGATAAAGTTGTATTGACATTATTCTTTATCGGTGAAAGGAGTTTTTTTTATTAACCTATTGTAAATAAATAAGATAACGTTATGTCAGTGCCATTCAGGTATACATATTTATACTGTTATGAAAAGGATGCTAAATGCGAAATATTGTTTTAATACTCTGTATTTTGTGTGTCATATCATGCAATAGATATAGCAAGGAATACGAGACTGATTTGGAAAATCCTATGTTAAAATCAATAGAAGAACTTCACAAGAAAGACAAACAGGCTTCAATGAATGGCGATTTGGAAACGCTGTTAAAATTGTTTACGGACGATGGTATATTAATTCCGCCAGAAGGTGAAATTATTGAGGGAAAAGAAGCGTTAAGAAACATGCTAAAGCAGAACTTTGAACTTCACCAAGATTATTTAATCACTGAATACAATCAGGACTTTAAGGAAATAAAGATTTTAGGCCAATACGCATATGAATGGGGGACATATAGCGGCAAATATAAATCAAAGGATGAGGGTAAAGAAATTACAGGCAGCGGCAAATTGATGAGAATATTAAAGCTGCAGGCTGATGGCAGCTGGAAAGTGTATAGAACAATATGGACTGTTGATAAATAATTAAATTTGCTTCTACAAAGCTTGGAACAAGCTGGAAAGGGCTAAAGAATGGCGAGCAAAATTGCCAAAAATAGAAGCTGTGGCTGAGTGACATAGCAACACCAAAATGGCCTAATTTTCACTCGCAAAACCACTACAACCAACATACAACTACACAACCCCTTATCTGCCAATTTCTCAAAAATATCCATCTCATAAGTGTCTTAATTACAAATACTTATGGCAAGGCTGAAATTTGCCACCGTATTCAATGGACGAGTTCAAAAATAAAGAGCTGACAACTATTTCAAGCTGCCCTTTGAATGTTCCGTGGGATCAGACCGTTGAATCGGCTACCTCCACTGGATTGATATCGAACGCCTTGCCATCAACCGTCACTTCAATAATAATGGCGGTCTCGTCGCGATCGGATGACGGAAGATGGATTTCGATACTTCCTTTGCTTTGTTTCACTGAAACTTGTCCACCACCAAGCGTGCGGTAGGATGTAATCTTCCGACCGATCCCAGGGAGTATAAGCCTGCTGTCGGCCCGCCAGTTCATTATGTAAAGGTACACTTTGCTGTCCTTGCAGGTCGAAGCGCCCCACTTGCCCGGTTTGAAGGGGCCGCCTCGTGTGGCGTACACGCCCTCGCCGTATTTGTTCAGCCATGCGCCCATCTCTTTCAACCTCTCTACCTGCCGTGGCTCGATCCTGCCGTCCGGCATCGGGCCGACATTGAACAAAAGGTTGCCGTCCCCACCCATAGTGTGAAGCAGCGTCTGGATACATTCTTTGGCGGACTTCATCTGGTCATCGGGTTTCCACGCCCACTGCCGACAAATCGTCATACAGGTTTCCCATGGCCTTTCACGGTTGAATCCACCTATTTGCTGCTCCGGCGTGTCGTAGTCGCCTGAATTGAGATGAGATTCCTTAGTCGTGCCGGCCATTCCGTGACGGCCCTTGCTCACGCGATTGTTGATCACCAGAGTTGGTTGGATCTTCTTGAGATAGTCGTAAATTTCGTTTCCGTATTCACGCGTCCACGGCTTCTCCCACTCGCCATCAAACCACATAATCCCCAGCGGGCCATAGTTGTCGATAATCTCCTTTGTCTGGTTTTTCAGGTACTGATAATAGCGCAGCATATTGTGTGTCGGTTTTTCGGTACTGCCGCCGGGGCTACCCATGGGATAGTCCGGGTGGTACCAGTCGCAGATCGAGTGGTACGTACAGAATTGGATGCCGTGTTTTTTACAGGCTTCGGATAGTTCCTTGAGCACATCACGTTTGAACGGCGTGTTGCCAATATGGTAGTCCGTGTACTTCGACGGCCACAGGCAGAATCCGTCGTGGTGCTTGGAGGTGATAACCAGGTACTTCATCCCGGCGACTTTAGCTACCTCCACCCACTCTTCAGCGTCGAATTTCGTCGGATTGAACTGCTTGTAGAGTTGGTCGTACTCTTCGGTCGGCACTTGCTTTCCTCGCGACCAGCCAATCTCGGTGCCTTTGAGACTGACCGGTCCCCAGTGGATAAACATGCCGAACCGTTTCTCCTGCCACTTGCGTACTGCTTCCGACGTAATCGATTTGACGTCCGCCTTTGCGATACAGGTAGAGTGGATATTAATGGATGCTCCTACTACAAAGGCAATCAAAACTGCAGGTATCAGATTTGACTTTGAGGACCGCATAATTTGTCTCCTTTATTTTGTGCTCGATAA
>JBARRE010000152.1:0-2260 GCA_049644065.1 Sedimentisphaerales bacterium
CTGTACCACCCGGCGGATTGGCCTTATCACCAATACCAATAGTAATCGTATTGACATTTGTCAGGTCTATGCCCTTGTCTGCAAACTCTTGCAGGGGGATATCCCACTGCGTCCATGCGTGTATCTGGGTTGCGCTGGGATCGCTATGGGATACAACCGCCGGTGCGCCCGTCATATTGGCTATAGCAACATATATCGGTGCCGCATCGTTAACAAAATCACCGTGGAACCAAATGGTCAGCGTCTTGACATCCGACGCGGTCCAATCACGCGGAGATTCCAAAATCAGGGTTGCCTCAGCGTATTTACCGGTAACGTCATAGATGTACGGCATCGACTGTCTGCCGCCATGAACTAAGGTCTGCTCGGTATAAGGAGGAAGGTCATTGCCGATAAGAGCACCGTTTGTAGCGGGATTAGCATAACCATCCAGCCAATATGCAAATATTGTATTACTGCTCGGATTAGGCGGATCGATATCGTTGTAGGACTCCCAATCGTCCACGACAAGATAATCAGCCGTAGTGAAAGCCCAGACATTGCCTTTCTGGGTATTGTTTTGGCTATCGACCTCATCAATCCGCCAGTAATAAGCCATGCCCTGCTCAAGTAGTCCGGGATCATATTTCTCATCGTCAAGGTTTTTCGAGCCTTTATACTCCGGCGAAGCTGTGGTTGCATTACGTACTGCATCTTTATCCGTGCCGAAATAAACCTGGTGTGAGGCTGCATTATCACCCGCAGCCCATGTAAGCATCTGTGTTTGATTAACATTCTCGGCACCCTTGTATGGATTCGGATTGCCGACGGCACCTGGAGTCGAAAAGCTCCAGATCTCACCCTTTACTGTCTCGAATCCATGGAACTCATCGACTCGCCAGTAGAATGTTTTGCCTGATTCAAGAGGACCTGGTTTATTGGTTGTAACTCCCTGCGGGATGCCCGCGACGGCATTATTCACAGTGTCATAATCATCGCCGAAAAAAACAGTGTGCAATATCGCACCGAAACCAGGTTCCCACTTAAGAATTATATTCGGATCTACCGATTCCTCACTATCGGCCGGACTCGGATTGTATGCTGTCTTGGGGGCAATGGTAAAGCTCCAGACAGGGCCGCTATGCGTTGTGGTCCCATCGGCTTCGATATCCTCGACTCTCCAGTAGTATGTCGTACCTTTGACAACGCCATCCGGATAAGGAAATCCGGGAAAACCGATAGCATAATCCGTATTGGTTTGGTTAATCTTGAATGTATCGCCCGTTCCGGCCTGAACCTGGTCACGATCCTCACCGATATAAATAGAATGTGAGGCAGCATAATCTCCCGGAGACCAGGTAAGGCTAACCCATGTATCGCGAATTAGAGCGCCATCAGCAGGATTCGGATGACGTGGTTCCGGCCTGTCATCTCCCACCCACAGAAACTGGCTTGGGATGGCCTCTCTGGGCATCGTTGGAGTTGACCAGGACAACTGACAGACGGCGCCGCCGCCATTCTCATAGAACTCCAGTACAATCGGGTATCGCTGCCCGGCTGTCAGGGCAATATAACCGCTATCAGTAGTGGAGCCATGATCTGTCCAGTTGTCAATAAGCTGCACATCATTCACCCACAAACGAACACCGTCGTCTGTCTGGGTGTAGAAAGTATAAGTCGCCGTGATTGGCGCTTCAACCTCACCTGTCCACCTTATCATGAAATTATCAACAGGTACGGACGGATCCGGCGAGAAGTCTCCCCAACTGAAATTGACCATAGGATCCAGGCGCTTCATTAGCAAAGTTTGCCATGGATTTGCCGCATCCCGTTCATAATACTCTCCGAGCAAGCCCTCAACACCTTCGGCCGAACCTACCAGGCTTAGAAGAAAAACAAGGCAAGTAAAATAAATCAATTTATTAGACATAATAATCCTCCTTATATAAGCTTAATATATCCTTGCTTTGGCTACACACCAAAACGGTTATTACCCTAAACTCGGTGCGGGGCTTATACCGAACCAGTCAGCATAAGCCCCTCACTCCAAGCATGTCGGCTTTGGCCATCAATCAAAAATCTAATTCCAGAATAATCACAGTTTAAGGCTCTGGTTCCGGCTCCGGCGGTAGAGGATGCAGACCAATATCGTCAAAGTACATTTTACCTGTACCACCCGGCGGATTGGCCTTATCACCAATACCAATAGTAATCGTATTGACATTTGTCAGGTCTATGCCCTTGTCTGCAAACTCTTGCAGGGGGATATCCCACTGCGTCC
>JBARRE010000153.1:0-12048 GCA_049644065.1 Sedimentisphaerales bacterium
GCCTCATTAACGGCCCGCCAACCATCGCCAGAGGGACACCGCCGGTTTGCGGCCCGGTGTCTTTTGCACGATTGATTGTCTGATCCGGCCCGTCCCGGCCAAATGCTGCAATTGCTTCTGCGAATTGTCTGGCGGACAAATAATCTCTTGCCGTAAGGATCGATGCCCGGGCGGTGTCGTATTCGAGCATTATCTTAGCCAGCGTGTTGTCTGATGGTGACTTGCCGCCCAGCTTCGTTAGAAATCGACTAAGCCGTTTGAGTTCGTCGATATACAGCTTTTGCGATGCGAGACTCTGCCATGTATTCGGCACATTCATAAGAAAAGCGGGCAGATCACACTTGCGGACGAGAATGTCGAAAGCTCGGCGCATCTGATCGCATACTGTTGTTACGACGACTCCTCCGGCACCTTTATTTCTCATCACTTCATTGATAAAGCTCCGAACGAAAGGGCAGACACCTTCTGTTCGAATGAACATAGAAGCCGAATCTACACTGTCGAGTAATAACCTGCTCGCGCGCAGGCCATGCGCAGCAATCCATTCGGCAGGCACATACGGACACGTGTAAATGATCGTCTTCATCAGCCCGAGCACTCCTGATCATTGGCCTGTTGGCGGACTGTTTCGTATAGCGCTTCAACTCTCAAGGCGATGCGTGCCGAATCGGATGGCGAGTAATCCGTTTCAATTCTAAGGTATGGTATGCCGAGCTTTTTCTCTGCCAGCTCTTTAACGAAGTACGACTCAACATCGTATGTAATGCAAGCCTGCCAGATCAGATCGATAATGCATTCCGGGCGATACTCAGCGGCCAGGTCACGCAACACCTCTAATCGCCGGTCGTTCGTTGTCATGACCGAGCAGGGCAGGCGCAGATACTTTTCGGCCAGGGCAAGGATTGGGTCTTCTGCTACTTCGTCAACGTCATCAAGAATGGGTTTGAGTCCTGTGCAGTTGTCCATACAGACGACGAGTCCCCCGTGTGACTCGATAATATCAAGGACGCGTTCGGCCCCGTGAACGATGGGCACGCCGGTCAGCAGTACCCGGACAGGGGTATTCGTGCCGGAGCCGGCCTTTTGGTTTTTGAGCAGCTCAATCGCTTCGGCGTATTGCTCAAGGTCGGCGTCGATTCCCGAGATGATGCTCTTGAAATCCAGCAATTGCCTGCCGGTAAGCGAGGGGGATTTTGACTTCATCAACGCCGCCAGCTCACGCCTTAATGCTCGTTCGCGGTTCATCGTTTTAATGGCCTGCCTTATTCTCGCGTTCGTGACTTCGACACCAAAACACTCTTCCAGCTTGGTTTTGAACTTCCGAAGCTCACTGACCCAATGTGCCATGGCGTCGCTGTCCGTTGGCTTCTGAGGCAGTTCCATTATGTACATCGGCCGCATGCGTCCCATCAGTTCGTACATTTTCTTTTTGCCGTCGCAGGTCGTCTCGGCCACAATCAGGTCGGCCATTTCGAGAAAGGGATTCGCCTTTTGAATGTGGTAGCCGTAGGTCGATTTTATAAGCGGACAAAGGTTTGCGGGCAAGTGTTCCTCTGCCGGGGGGATCATCTCTGCCGAGCCGCCGCACAGGCATACCGGTACCGCATCTGCGGCCATAATCAGTTCGCGGGGCGTATATTCGCACATAATGCCCACAACGTGTTTGCCTTTGGCTTTGGCATCTGTGGCGTATTCGTAGCAATGCTGTATCATGTTGCCGAACCAGCCTAAGGGACCAATAGGCGGCCCTTTAGCTGTCGGCTTTGAAGTAGAGCATTTTGCCTCGGGTGGATTACATGGATCGCCCGGCTCAACAACTTTGTCATTCTTATTGTTACCACAACATTTTCCCATTTTCTCAAACCTCCAAACCTGTGATAAAATCGCAGGAAGGAAAACCCCCAAATGAATTTGGGGGCTAAATATTTAGATCCGCATTTTACGCGGGATTTTATTCACCTTTCTTTCGGGCGACAAACAGGCCCTGGGTAATTTTGCCCGCATGTGCCAATTCCTGCATAAAGACCATTTCCGCGCCCATCGCCTGCATCAGCTCACTATTGAATCCGATTATTTTCAAAGCATCATACGTCAACTGCATATTAAGCATATTTAGGTATAAGTCAACATATGGCCCGAATCGCCCGGTGTCTTCAACAGTGATAATTTCGCAATCATTTGCCGTCAGTAAATCGCTGTAGCCTTCGAGATTCTGTACATTGGGGAACTTCATGAAGGCCAGGAACCGCTCAGCTTCGGCATCGGCAAGTCCGGCATTGCCCTCGATCCAGTCGGTAAAGGCAATTGTACCTCCCGGTTTGACAATGCGGGCCGCTTCGGAGATCAGCTTTTCCTTATCGACGACATAGCACCATGCATCTTCTCCCCAGACAAAATCCGCACTTGCATCCGCAAGGCCGCTTTCACAGACGTCCGCGAGTGTAAATTCAGTTCTGTCCGACAATCCTTCCAACTCACAGCGACGGCATCCCTGATCGACGACTTTTTCCGTTGCATCGACGCCCTCCATCCGGGCTACTTCACGAAAACGCACAAGAAAGCGCATCCCGGCTCCATTGCAACAGCAAAGGTCAACGCCTTTCATGCCGGGGCCGATTCCGGCTTTTTCCGCAAGGTCCATCGACGAGGCGAAACCGCCGATATGAATCTGCTCTCCCATAATCAGTTCCCAAAGTTCACCTTCCGGTCCGCTATAAACTGCTTGCACTTCCTTCAAACCTACATTACCTGTAGTTTTCATATTAGTTCTCCCTAAAATTCATATTTTACTTGAATCGCCCATGAGTTGTTTTCACGATGGTTTAGTACATTACCGAAATCGGCGTAACCTCCAGCGACTGTCAGACGGTCATTGAAAACATAGGCCAAGGCAATATCCCACCAGTCATTTTCTTCTTTTATTAAGTGCTCTGAACCTATCGTACACTCGTCCAACAGGTCTGATTTCTGGCGGTACTCACTTGCCAGCAACAGCTTGTCCGTAAGGAAGTAGATGAAGCTGCCCTCGAAGGTGGTTTTGCGCTCACCGGCGAAGCCGAGCAGACCTGTGTGTATCGCATCACTGTTACGCAGACCTGCCGATAAAATAATCGGCCGGGGCAGCCAGTCGGTTATTGTCCTGGTTGCTACAGCAGTAAATTCTGTTCCGGAATCGTGATCGGCCCCGAGCGTACCACAGAGTCCACTTGTCTGGTAGTCAATATCATCCAAACCATCGTTCCACTTAAAATGTGCGCCCAGGGTCACTGCCGGCATCCAGGCCAGGTCAAGACCACCTTCCTTTATCACCATTAACCGTGTATTGAGATTGTGCAGCAGGACATGGTTGTCAACATGGACTGCTCCCAACGTGGCCTTGCTCACAGCATCGGGCCAATCACCCAAGCCAATACGTTCGAGTGCATATCCGAGTTCCACATTGCCCCAAATGTTTTCTGTCACTGCGATTGATTCAAAATCCTTTCCTCCATTGTCCATCCACACGAATGTGCCTGAGGCACTAGGTAGACCGAATACAGAACCTTCCTCGGCCGGATTTGCCAGATAAGCTGTTGACGTAATAAATACACCACTATTGCCCTCTACGTTGTGTGTGGGCAGAGGTGGCACTGCGAAAACTGTGGTGCCCGACAAAAATACGATTACAAACAGAACCACTTTTAATTCTTTTGTCCTCGATGACTTTTTCATGATCAGTTCTCCCTTAAAATATGAAATTCTCTCCTTTCACATTTGCCTTTGTACTGTTAAATGCTTCGAATTCATGTCTCTGCCATTTCTATGCCTCCTTTCCTTTTTATTTGTTCTCTCATGATTTGCTTTTAGATGGTTAACTCCTATGTCTAATCCAATTGCCCGGACATTAAATTGCGGATTTGAACAAACAAATCCGTGAACTCTTTTGCGATCCTATTTCTTGGCCTGGGCATGTCTATCTTGAATTCGCTGGCAATCCTGCCGGGGCGTTCACTAAAGATCAGAACTCTGCTGCCCAAGACGATGGCTTCATCAATATTGTGTGTGACGAAGATGACGGTTGTCTGATTTTCCTGCCACAAGTCGGTCAACATCTGTTGCAGCTCGGTCCTGGTCAAATCGTCAACAGCGCCGAACGGTTCGTCCATAAGCAACAGCTTCGGTTCTATCGCCAGCGCCTGGGCGATTGCCGCCCGTTGGCGCATCCCGCCGGACAACTCGTGAGGATACGCATTTTCAAAGCCCTTGAGTCCGACTTTGGTAAGCAGAGCAGTGGCCCGGTTTAGTCTTTCCGTTCGTGGGATACCACACATTTGTAGACCAAAAGATACATTAGAAACAGCCGTTCGCCACGGAAACAGAGTATAATGCTGAAACACGTGAGCAATGTTATCACCGAATCGCAGCCCCTGCCCCAGATGCAGGCATCCCTCATCGGGCGTATCCAATCCTGCAATAAGATTAAGCAAAGTAGTCTTGCCACAACCCGTCGAACCGATGAGCGTGATGAACTCTCCCTGGTGTATGAGGAAATTTACATCTTCTAACGCCTTGACTTCGGCGCCCGCATCGGAGCGAAAGACTTTGCCCACCTTGCGAAGCTCCAGGGCTATTGGTTTTTCTTTTAAAGAATTGTCAATGCCACCAGGTGTCATATCTTCAGATTTCCTTTCCATGCCAGCGGACAAAGCCAGACATAATCCTGCGCATCATTAGACTTAAAAGCGCTCCGATGCTACCAACGATCAGCATGGCTGCGATTACGATATCCATCGCAGCATTATCCGAAGCGTATATGAGCAGATACCCAATCCCACTCTCTGCCCCGGGGAGCATCTCCGCAGCGATGATCACAAACCAGCACAGGCCAAGTCCCTGTCTCAGGCCGGTCAGAATCATAGGCATCGAGGCGGGCAAATACACGTGCAAGAAGACTTGCCTTCGCTTTGCGCCTAGCGCTTGTGCCAGTAGTAAGTAGTTCTTCCTGACCCCTGTTACACCATCGAGCGTATTTGTCAGTATTGGAAAGAAGCCGCCGACAAAGATCACGAAAACCATCCCCAACTGGACCTGGTCGAATACTGTGCGGGTGTATCCCAGGCCTAACATCTGTGGTAACGTTCCTCTCTTGAAGACGGCAATGGCAAAAGGCAGCCACGCGATCGGGCATAATGGCCTCAAGAGCTCGACAATCGGCTCCAGGCTGCTGCGAACAATGCGGATCGAACCCATGGCGATGCCCAAGCTTATCCCCGCCACCGCGGCTAAAATAAAACCCAGCAACACGCGTAAAAGACTGATGAACGTATTACTCAGAAGCGAGCCTGACGCGTAGTGTTCCCGAAGCGGGTGCATAAGCTGGTCAATCACGCGAGTCACCGGCGGGAAAATCCACGGCTGGTTCAGCCACCAGGCTCCAATCTGCCACATCAGTAGCAATATGACAGGGACAGCTACACAGCCTAAAGATCCAATCCTTGAGGGTCGAGTCTCAGGTCCGGAACTACTGGCGAATGGACATCCCAGCCACCTGGACAAATGCCATGGATTTCTATTTTCCTGTACGTCTTTGGGCAAGTTTGTTACTCGCTTTCTCTAACAGGGACAAGTCATATGCGACGCGCGGTACGTCACTCGGCTTAAGGTCCTTGAGCTTGTTTTTGAAAATGCCAAGGCCATTCATCGCCTCAATCCATTTGCCCATGGTCCGGTGCCATTGCTCAGAAGATTCCATAGAGTAACCACTGGTCGGTATGCTCATTCGCTCGACGGATTCGCTTGTTCCTATCCACCTTACTGCTGCCGCCACAGCCTTGTCCAAATCTGAATTAATTGTTTCGCTTGCCTGTATGAGTAGCACCATCATATCCACAATGGCCTCGGATTTTTCTTCAATAGCCTTAACATTAGCCGCAATGCAACAGCAGGGATGGTCGCGAAACGTCCCCGGCGGAAGGTCTTCAAGGTCGCAGATGATCCGCCCGATGCCCTTCTCGACCGCAATGGCCGGGAACGGATTGTTGCCGGCATAACCGTCAATCAAGCCGCTTCCCAGAGAAACGTTGAGTTTGCCTCCACCTTTGACGTTTACCATTTGCACCTGGAGGCCGGTTTGTGCTGGATCGCCGCCATACGTGATACCTTCATGCTTCAGAGCTTCCTCGAACACCAGCTTGGCCACGGCCACCGGATTCTTGTAGCCAATGCGCAGAGGCTTTGTTGCTGCCTTGGCCATCGCTACAAATTCTTTCCATGTCTTTGCCTGGAAATCTGGCCTCACCACAAACATATCCCCTTTATAATGGAGCGGAGCTATCAGCTTTACCGGTGCCCCGCTGTCGGCCGAAGCAAGCACCGGAGCAACACCGCCAAGGCCTATCTCAATGACGTTTTGTGCCAGTGCCGTCGGCATCTTGGAGGCGCCGCCCACTTTCATTATTTCAAGGTCTGCAACCTTTTTGCCCCGATCCAGAAGTTCGTAGAACTTACGATCCTCGACAACCTTCACACTAATTCCGCTTTGACTGGCATACTCAGAGGCATTGTCCAGAGCGACGAATAAAGCTGTGTGGTGGTCATGGCCGACATGCCCGATTTTCAGGCTTGTTGTCCCTGTCGGTGTCCCTGTTTCATCCTTTTGTTTGCAGCTTGTCAGAAAGACCGTGCAGATCAGCAATGCAACAAGTATAAATGTCACCTTTCTCATAATTGATCCCTTTCAGAATCATTGTCTTACTGCTTTGCATTTTCTAAGACATCTAATTTTCAGCTACCACAGATGGAAGAGCTTGAGAACAAGTCCAATCCTGTCTCTATCTGTAAATGTAGAATCAAGACTGATGGGAAGACCGGCCTTAAATGACCATCCCTTCCTGAATTTCCAGATTACGCCAGGCACAAGATCATGACTATGACCCTTACCCTCTTTGTCAAGATAGTTATATTCGACTGCCGGCCAAAAGCTTGGATCGAGCTTGTAAAGTACAGCGCCATTTATTTCTCCAACCTCTGCATTATCATCCTCACTCCACAAATAGTTAGGATTGAAGTGCAGTGAGAAATCCTTCCACGCTTTAGAAATCTCTGTCGATATCTTGTAAGCGCCATCATCACTTCCTAACGAACGGTCTGGGTCTCCCGAAGGAAAATAGTACCAAAAATCCACGGCAATTCCCGGGAAATTGTTCGTTTCCTTAATAAGGTTCCACTTCTCAAACACGAAGATGTTTGCAAGGCCGTGGCTGTCATTTTCCTTACCGGGGATGTCGAAATCGTTCATAAAGTAGGGAATACCAAGTGCTATATGATGGTTTTCTGCCCAGCCATATTTTGAGCAGAGCACAAACACAGACTTTTGTTTCTGTTGACCGGATGTTCGTTCGTGATAGTCTTTATCAGCTCCCCTGACCTGATCCCAGTCGTAGTACTGATACTTGAGCGATACGGATAAATTATCCTTGCCGACCGTTTTGGCACTTCTTGTCTTAGTAAAAAAGCTCATACAATATTGGCCGCACCACGGATACAATTCATTTTCCTGTCCGGTAGAACTCACTTGACTTGCCTCGGTGCTTTCTGCTATAAGAGCAAATGTAGCCACAAACACTAAAAATGTGAGAATCTTCTTAAAATTCATTGTCATGTCCTTTCAAAATGATTTTTTATCCCACTACGTTACGAATGGCTGTACTGCTCTGCTTCATGTCTATTTGGCTGCTTCACCTCCTTTCGTTTGTCATCGTTCAATTTTGTCCCAATAAAAAAGGCGGGCAAGAGAAATTGTCTCTTTACCCGCCGGTGCTCGTGGCTTAGTTTAGCTTTATTCTATCATGTGCCAGGTTTCCTCCTGCTTGATTTCAAAAGGCCCGAGATCCATATTTACCTTTACCTGGTACTTGCCTTTGAAATCCTCTGGCACTCGCCACGAGTACCGGCAGACACCGCCTCAGCCATACTCGAAGTTGCCCGAGACCGGAATGACTATTATTTTCTTCATGAATACGCCACGTAAAAAATCATTGTC
This sequence comes from Sedimentisphaerales bacterium, assembly GCA_049644065.1. GTDB lineage: Bacteria > Planctomycetota > Phycisphaerae > Sedimentisphaerales > Anaerobacaceae > JAFGPJ01. The sequence continues at coordinate 8,021 of JBARRE010000153.1, forward strand.
AGACTACTACGTTTTAATCCCTTTTTAAGATTAAGACGCCGAAGCAGCAATTCTGTTACAAACTTTCCGGAAAATATCGGAATTCTACTATTACGTTACTTCATAAGTACTGAAATATGCAAGAAAAAACCGGGATTCAGGAGTTTTTTTGCCTGCATGAGATTGGTGACAATTAAACCGTTCAGAACCATACCTCTTCAGCTTTTGTTTCAAATGGTCCCAGGTCAATATCCAACTGAACCTGGTATTTGCCTTTGAATTTTTTTGGCACTTGCCACAAGTACCGTTTGCAGGTGCCACCTCAGCCGTACTTGAATTGACCAGACTCAAGAACGTTTCCTGTTTCATCTACAATTTTGACTTTCGCTCCGGTAACGGCCCGGTTGTTTTTTGTTATGAACTTCTCGTATTGCTCGCCCGCCTGGCCGATAATGGCATAATCTATAGAGAGCAGCGAACCATTTTTGTTAACTTCCGGTTTAATCAGAAATGGCGGTCCGAGTCTGAGGGCGGTTGCCTCGTTGTTTCTCACCTTGATTTTTGAAAGGTCTCCCCAGGGACCGCGGCTTTCGATCAGCCATGTGTGCCCATCTTGTTTCATTGACAGGCTCAGGAACTGTGGTCTGTGGATCCGAGCACTGATTGCAGCCGGCTCGGCACCCGAAATAATCGTTGTATAACTGTCCCAACTGCTGTTAAGCTGCAATACAGCATCAGCATCGCCGGCATTAATCCCAACATACCCTTTTCGCTGTGAATAGTAGAGGAGTGCCAAGCCCGATGCGGTTATAATTGCTAAAGAAATCAATATATCTTTGTTCTTCATTTCTCTACTTTTTTAGTCGATCACGTGCCATGTGTTATCCTGTTTTACTTCAAACGGCGCCAAGTCGATATCCACCCGCACCTGGAACTTTCCCTTGAATTCCTTTGGTACTCGCCACGAGTACTGGCAGATGCCGCCTCACCCGTACTCGAATTGTCCCGAGGCAAGCACCTCTCCGGACTCTTTGACAATTTTGAATTCTGGTGCGGGCTGCCGCCGACCTCCCTTCATCACAGGCATACGATATAGTTCTTTAGCGCGCCCTTCGAGTTTCATGCCTATCAATACTCGATCTCTGATCTGTTTTACGTCTGCCTTGACTGAAAAAGGAGGGCCGATCTTGAATGAGTTCGTCTCGCCAGCACGAATCTCGAAATCGCGTAAAGGCCCGGTATCCCGGTAACTTTTAAAGGTCCACGCATTCCGAGACGAGTCGATTTCGTTCAGTTCGATGAACAGTGCTGAGTATGCACCCGCCGGAAGTGGCCAGCTTCCCTCGGGGCCGAATAGAAATTGGTCCGCAGCATCGGACCAAAGCTTCAGTTTCACATTTGCACCGCCGAAGTCAAGCGTCCCGAGTTTGGGCTGAACTTTTTTAAGCTCAAGAATCGTTCCATCAGGGGCGACATCAATGCCGTAATAGGTATCATATACCTTGACCATCCTGGCCAGCGGCATGATTTCCGAGGACCAGAACGATGAATATAGCCACTTTCTACCATCCCGGGCCAGGTTAATCGCAAATATATCGCACCCGGGTCTGTAAGAGTCTTCGAGCGGCAGCGAAAGTATCCCGTCGTATCTCCCATCAAGATTACCATCTACAACAGCAACCTTGTAGGTGTTTTTGTCCAGGCGCAACTTTCCGACTCGGTAACCTGAAGGATGTAAGACCAATTGCCGCCCGCTATAGGTCTTCGCGTAGAACTTCGTTTCAAATTCCCTATCCGCGTCGCGGGATCGCATCAGGATGGGACCGAATTTGTATTCCTTGCCGTAGATCCCAGATAGTTCTGTGATCTTCGTGCGGTATGGCTTTTCATCAGAAAGACGACCATCACCGTTCGTATCCACGTAGAGCATGGAACGCTCCAGCTTGCTATAAGAACCAAGAATCATCGGAGTGCTCTTACCTGCCAGTTCGGCAAGAAAATACACATAATCGGCAATCATATCTCTGGGCAAATCCGTTAGCTCAGAGGGTTTATCCGTGCTACTGGCAAGGTACTGCTTAGTCAGGGCCAGAATAGCTTCGTCGTGCTCTGCAACGGCCTTGAATTTAAGTCTGCAACGGCCCTCTTCGACAGGCTCTCTCTTCGCACACGTCGAGACTATCGCCACAGCCAATGTCAACGCTATGAATAAAATGACCTTTTGTGCTATGCTCATTGCATTTGCGTGAGTGTATACGAGCCCAAAACCGAATGTGCAGCTCACTCAGCCCGATATATTCGCTCGAACAGCGCTTGTTTGCAAGCTTCGCGTTCTGTTAATCTTATGAGTTTAGACGCTAAGATAATGATTATGTTACGTGTTTTATGCAAATTTTATGCAAAAAAAGTAAAAATTTCAGTAAACTATGCCCGCATTGCCACATGTATTCGAAGAAAAGCCGCTACCCGGTACTCTGACAGACGACCTGCTTTTATCCGCTACTGAAGCAAGTGAAGTCCTTTTTGTCTGCCGGTGCTTACCGATTTATCTTCAGCTTATCGAGTGCCAGGTTTCATCCGGTTTTGTTTCGAACGGCCCCATATTGGCATCCACCTGCACTTTGAATTTACCTTTGAAAATATTTGGTGCTCGCCACGAGTACCTGCAGGTGCCGCCTCAACCATATTTGAAGGCGCCGGTGGTAAGAGTTTTGCCGGCTCCATCGACGATTTTAAAGCCCGGTGCAGGCTGCCATTGTCCGTTCTTTTGGACACCACCGGCGTATTTTTCTCCAGCCTGACCTTCGACAATAAGACCGATGGAAACATCACGGCCGCTGATTTGGACATCGGTCTTGACCAAAAGGGGCGGCCCGGATTTGGCGCTGCTGTCCTTGAGGCTGGAAAGTGACTGTCCCTTGGCCAGGTCGAGAACCCATTTGTCCCCATTTTCATCTGTCGTAGACAGCGAGGAAAGGCCTATTTCCTGCCGGGATGAAGCTGGAGATGAAAAGATACCTCGCATCAACGCCCCGATTACAACAACCGCAACTACCGCCGCGGTGGCAATTACTACTGTCTTCTTTTTTCCAGAAGAATTGTTAATCATTACGGAACCTCATTATAGCCACAGTAATTTTTTATCTAATTCAATCCTGCTTATACGACAATCTGCCCGGAGATTTTCATAGCCGAAATCTGTCATAGAGGCAATACGCTTCTAAGGCATTATAACAATTCGGGATTGCAAATAGAGAAAAATTCGATGAAATACTGCATTTTATAGGATAAAAATCGAAAAAAAATGCAAATAAATCACTATATTAGCGTATGTATTATAAAGATGAGCTGTTTTTATTATTTTGTTTCACTCGTGGAGCAATAGATATATAATTAAGATACCGACACCAATGATGAGCAGGAACAGGGAGAATATCGTTGCCATAACGAGAAAATAGCAGCAGGAAGTTTTTGAAAGAGGATTTGGCAATGCGAATGCGAAGGATATCAGCGTTTACACTCATAGAACTGCTGGTCGTTATTTCTATCATTGCGTTGCTTATGGCCATTTTGCTGCCCTCGCTGGGTAAAGCGCGTGAGCAGGCCCGAAGGGCAACGTGCATGGCCAATTTGCGATCGATCGGTCAGGGCATATATCTCTACGCCCACGACAACGACGGCAGGCTCGTTCCCGGTGACTGGAGGGTCTCGTGGGATGTCTGGGGACAGGTGGCGGAGTATCCAAGGGGTTGTCGAATGCCACCCGTTCTGGAATCGAGAGAAGTTAACCTGGGGCATCTTATTAGATCCGGCATTTTGCCGATGCCCGGCAGCAATGATCATGTGTTATTCTGCCCTTCACGCCGGACCCCCGAAGGTAGACGATGTTACGAAGATTTTGCTCGGGGCTGGGGCAGCGCCGATACTGTTGCCACGACAAGCTATATGTATAATAATTCCCTCGATGGTTTCGACGGCTTTGTTCAGAATGGGCAGTTTGCCGTGCTCTCGCACAAGAACAAGATCAACTTTCTGCGAGGAGACGGCAG
>JBARRE010000154.1:0-4483 GCA_049644065.1 Sedimentisphaerales bacterium
CTTCAAAATAGCGACCGGCTTAATGGTTCTCTGCATGCTTGTAGCGTTCTTCTCGCAGCCTATTGTGCTGTACAGAACTCCTTTAGCTCTCGTGCCGGAAAGATGGGTGCCGATTGAAATTCACAAGGTCTCGGAAGATATCGCCGGAAAGCTCAAAACTCAAAACTCAAAACTCATACTTACCTTAGCCCCCCTGCTCGCCCTTGAAGGCGGCTGCGACATATATCCTGAATTGTCCGCCGGCGCGATTATCTATAGAATCGCCGATTCTCTGCCGGCCGAGGACCGACGGATAACACACACGGCCGGCCCGGAAACGCTTGCAGAATCAATCGAAAAAAAGCCGCCCTCAGCGGTCATACTCGGCGTAGAAATGGGACGCCTCGAAGAGCCAATCTACAAGTCAGTCGTCAGGCCGGATTGGAAAATTAAAGATTACGAAAACGGCCCGATCGTTTACTTCAGGCCCTGATTTGGAAACAGGATATGTGCAGAAAAAAGATTGTAACACAAATTGGATCCTTACCATACGACGACGTCGAGAAAGCCGTCGAGTACAGCCTGCGGCACGAAATACCCTTCTTGCCGGAGCTTCCAAAGCTGGGGGACGCCATGATGGACTACATCAAGAATCCCGGCAACTTGAGCTGCATCGAGACGTTCAAAAGAAAAGTCGAAGGCCGCGAGACGGTCAAAGTACAATGCATCGGTCCGGCCACCCTGATCCTCAGCGGATATAGCGAAGATGAAGCGATCAGCAGAACCTGCCAGCACATCGAAGCAGTACTCGACGGCTTAAGTGCAGGGAACGTCATTCTCTTTTTAGATGAGCCTGCTCTGGGACAGGCGGGATTTGATTACCACCGGCTGTGGGCGCCGCTTTTTCAGAGCTTCGACGTGACGCCCGGCGTACACGTGTGCGGCAACATGAACTGGGATGATCTATTCGGTTCTGAAGTTGACATTATCAGCTTTGATGCCTCGAAATATGACATTACCAGATATCCGGGATACAGGAACGGCAAGAGAATTGCCTGGGGGGTAGAAACAAAAGAGGATGTCAAAGATTTTCAAAAAGGCGATTTACTGACATTGCCATGTGGTATGGGCCCGAAGTTCTACAGCACCCATGACTGTGAGGTTAGTCTCAGCAACTTGTTGAAGATTTCCAACGATCTTACGTCTGGAAGTAAACTCCACGCCGATTCCCAATGATAACACATGCTCCCTTTCCCCAAGGATTAGGAAGGACGGTCAGCCTCAGCCCAAGTTGATAAATTCGATGTGGGAAAGGCATGTTCTGATGTTTCAGAATATCTGATTCTGACGAAAACGTACGTTCTTCGTTGATATTACTGTTCTTCTTTAGCATAACTGTCGATAATCGCTTGCGCGATGTTGTTGATGACCGTGCGGGTTTGACCGTTGGTGTTGTTGGAGAGGATCGAGAATATGTAATCGCCCCGGTCAGTGACACACAGGCCCGAGAACGTCTTGACGCTGTTGATATACCCGGTCTTGCCGAAGATTTTACCCTTGTACTTTTCCTCTTTGAAATATTTTTCAATCGTTCCCTCTATCCCCCCTACTGCAAGTGAGTCCTTATACAACTGCCAATTCCTACCTTTGTAAATGTCCGATAAGACTGTTGTTATCGCATACGCAGTTAGTTCGTTTTGCCGGCTCAGGCCGCTGCCGTCGTCGATATAGAACTGGCTCTTATCAATACCAAGCCCCAATAGATATTCAGAAATCAGTTCCCGTCCCCTCTCCCAACTGCCGTTTTTCTTATCGGGGTTATTCATTGCGGCCACGGTTTTAAGCATCGCCTCAGCGGCCAATCCGAGGCTGTTCTTATTACAGCGAGCCAAACAATCGGTCAGGGGTGTGCTGAATTCGATTAGCGGGATGAAGTTGCTGCCCTCTTCCAGCGTTTTTTCGACAAGCTCTCCTTTTGCGTCGATATCAGCCTCAGCAAGGTTCTCATACAGCAGAAATCCAAAATATGCCGCGGGCCTTTCGATTGCCACGTCAAACGGCCCGACCTCATCTTTGCACTTGCCGAAAACGGTCAGCCTGTTAGGGTGACGATTGCGATACGTTCCTACTGCGCCGCTGCCCTTCGATATCGGCACGACCTTATTAATGAGCGATACGAAAGAGGTTTGCGGCTCGACGAAGACCGCGACTTTGCCGCCGATATTCTTTGCGCTTATCTTTATGCAATTGTCGTTAAAGTTCAGGCCGCTTACTTCGCAGGCGTACCAGCGATTCAAATCATCCCCCGGCCAGCTCGGATGCACAGGCTCGTTATCGAAAACACTGCTGTCAACTATAATCCCTTCGATTGTCCCTATGCCCCTGGATTTCAGCGCGTTTGCGATGTCCTTGAATATCCAGCCCGGCTCCCGGCCGTACTTAGTGTCGGTTTTCTCATCGCCCAGCAGCGGATCTCCGCTTCCGATGACGACCAGTGAGTTACCGGAAAGCCCGATCTTAGTCTTATAAACGTAATCAGGACCCAAATATTTCAGAGATGCTGCACTGGTAATGATTTTCATATTCGAAGCCGGTATCATCAGCTCTTTTGCGTCATGGTCATAGATTGTTCTGCCGGAATCAGCCTCTAAGATATGAATGGAAAATTCGATTCTTTTCTGTACTGACTCTCTAATTATGCCGTCAATTTGCTTTTCCAGATCAGCCCTGGCAATGCCGCTCAGGCAAAGAGCAAATCCGGCCAGAATCAGTAGTTTTTTCATTCGAGTTTTCATATGCCGACGTATTATTTCACAACAGAAAAGTCATATCAACCATTTTCTTATCATCCCAACACAAGTTTTTATCCGGACGGCAGATTCCCGATACTCCATTCGGAATCACGATGAGGCCAAACAAATTCTATATAAGCTTCCAGATCATCTTAAATCATGCTGCACTGCATTTACGAACGGATTAATATTGCAGGCCAAACGGATTAAAGGTACACTGTCTGCGGCCTGATTAGGATACTAAGAATATATGGAAAAAAAGGTAAAATTAGCAGAACATAAAGCTGATTTGGCGTATCTTAACAATACGCAGCGGAATCTCGGCAGAGATAAGGAGAATCATAGCCGGAAACGGGATTCGCTTGCTGTTCGATTAAGAGCCGGCGACCGGGCGGCGGCTGCCGAGCTTGTGGATGCGTATTATGAACAGATTTATTTATTTATGAGGAGGTTTGGCCATGATCGCCAGGCCAGTGAGGACCTGACACAGGAGAGTTTTTTCAATGCCTGGCACCATATAGGCCAGTTGAAAGACGGTAAAGCATTAAATGGCTGGCTTTATCGCATTGCAAGTAATGTTTCAAAGCTGCATTGGCGAAAACACAAGCACAAGGAGGTCATCGGCATCGAAGGCCTTGAAATGCCGCAAAGCAGCAAGGGTGAGCATGAGAAAATGGAGCATAAGGAGCAGTTGGAACATTTGAAAGATGCCGTGGAACGATTGCCAATGAAACTGAGAGAAACGATTATTTTACATTATATGCAGCAGTTGACGATTGCCGAGGCCACTGAGGCGGCCGGCTTAAATCAAGGAACTTTCAAAAGCAGGCTGAATAGAGCATTAAAAACCTTGAGAAAGGAAATTATTTGAACAGGTCCGGAACGTAACCTGTTGCGTTTTGGAACCAGGATAATAAAGAGTGCTGCAATGAAAGAAGAGCAAATCAACGAACTGCTTAACGAACTGGGTCGGCGAGTCACAGAGCCGGTCCGCCCCGGTTTTGGCGAAGAGATCAAACAGCGAATCCCGCACAGGCTGTCGCGGCACAAAATCGGCTGGGATACGGTCAATATTATCATAGATTTAAGGCTGAGCAAATCAGTCGCAGCCGCGGTGATCATCGTAACAATGATTTTACTGCTGAATTTGTTTGGCGGCCGGGATTCAACAGGAGGTGGAATAATTAAGGACAGTATGCTGCTGATTAAATACTGGGGAGGTTCCGGCGAAGACCAGGTCTCGATCTCCAGATCAAGATACGAACATTTGCTTGACCGCGGCGAAAATGTGATATGGTATGGCGATTCCATCGACATTAAGGATGCCAATGCCGTGCTGATGCAACACAAGCTGCCCGATGGCAAATATGAACTCACATTCGTGGATGGGCATGAAAAACAAGTCAATACCGAGCAATTAGTGAATCTGCTGACCCGGATGCTGGAAAAAAGAACGAAATAATACAAACTTGGGTAGATGAAAAAAAACGCTATTTACTGCTTGTATTTTAACCAAATCTTTGGTAAAATAGCTAAAAATCAGTCGTGATTTCTGAAAATGTTGTTCTCCCGTATGATAAGGAGCATTAGTATGAGCAAGCGAAGAGGGTTTACATTAATTGAACTTCTGGTCGTAATCGCTATTATTGCATTATTAATGGCGATTTTGATGCCGGCTTTACAGCGTGTAAAAGGGCAGGCCCAGTCCGTTA
>JBARRE010000155.1:0-1546 GCA_049644065.1 Sedimentisphaerales bacterium
AGCACGACCTGCAGACCGAAAAGGAGTTCCATTTCAATCATCCGAAGCTGGTGCCGCAGTTTTTTCCGAAGATTCCCTGCTACAAGGATTCCTTTTCCAAACGGTTCTCCGCAGCAGTGGAGCGATATGTGCCGTTCTTTGGCTGGGCGTCCCATTTACGGATCGTCTATTTCGAGAACATGGACCTGCCGAACTGGACACTGGAGCATCCCTATGAGAATCCTTTGGGTGCCGTCACGCTCGAACTTCCCATCTCACGTGACGATGACCTGCAAGAGAATGTTTCCTGGACAGAGAAGGGCATTTCGCAGGAAGATTTTCAGTGGGTCGAGCCGGCACAATCGCTGCAATGGCGCTTCTTCCGGCGGACGATTGATTTATTGAAGGCAAGAAAAAACACCGTATTTGTTGTGGTCGGCCCTTTTAACGAACACATGTTGAAGCCGGATAGCTACAAAACCTACCAGAAGATGAAAAGTGAAATCCAGATGTGGCTCCGGCAAAACAACGTTGCCTATTGTGTCCCACCGGTGCTGCCCAGCGAGTTATATCGTGATGCCAGCCATCCGCTGGGACAGGGATATGCCATGCTTGCCAGGCAGCTATTTGAAAATCAGTCTTTCAAATCGGCTATTCTCAAGGTGAGCGGCGATTAAATATGTTCTGGATTTAAAGTTTACTATGAACCAGAATAAAAGATTACTGTTGCGAGTTGTAATTATATTGCTGACCGGGCTGGTTGCTGCTTGCCCGGGACAAACGGAAAAGATGGGAGATATTGAATTGAAGCTGAAAATGAAGGCGGAAGAGTTGGCTCAGAAATATATGATTATCGATACCCACATGGATGTGCCTTATCGTCTGAAAAAAAAGATGGAGGATATTTCATTAAGAACGGCAGGGGGGGACTTCGATTATCCGAGGGCGAGAAGGGGGGGGCTTGACGTGGCTTTTATGGCCGTCTACGTTCCCGCTGAATATGAGGGGACAGGCAAAGCCTATAAGTTTGCGGATGAGACGATTGACATGATCGAAGGTTTTGCCCGGACCTGGCCCGACAAATTTGTAATGGCCGGATCGGTTGCGGATGTGAAAAAGCAGTTTGGCCATGGTAGTATATCTCTCGCTATGGGAATAGAAAACGGATCGTGTCTCGAAGGCAATCTCGCTAATTTGAAACACTTTCATGATCGCGGCATCAGCTACGTGACGCTTGCACATTCAAAAGCCAATCATATTTGTGATTCGTCTTTTGATCCCGATCGCAAGTGGAACGGCCTGAGCCCTTTCGGCGTGAAAGTCGTCTCGGAAATGAACCGTCTCGGGATGATTGTCGACGTTTCGCACGTCTCAGACGACACATTCTATCAGATCATCAAACATTCAAAAGCCCCCGTAGTCGCGACGCACTCCTCCTGCCGCCATTTTGTCCCCGGCTACGAACGCAATATGAGCGATGAAATGATAAAGCTGCTGGCGGAAAAGGGCGGCGTGATTCAGATAAATTTCGGCTCGATGTTCATCGACAGGCAGGTCAACCAAAAAG
>JBARRE010000156.1:0-1718 GCA_049644065.1 Sedimentisphaerales bacterium
CGACGAGGCAGTACGCCAATGATGGTAAAACCTGTTTTGCCTACTGTGAGAGTCCGGCCAATGACGTGAGGATCGAGACCAAAGACGCGTTGCCAAAGAGGATAGGTAAGGACGGCCACCGGCGGAGCGTCAGGGCGGTCATCCTCCGGTATGATCGGTCTTCCAATCAGGACCGGTGCGCCGTAGCCCTTGAAAAAGTTACCCGACACCATCCCCGCTTTGGCCAAGGTCGGAACACCGTCCGCATTGATCGTCACGGAATACCCACCGTCGGAAAAGGCAAAAATATCGGAGAAATCCTGTGTCTGCCTGGCGAAATCCAGATATGCGAAATGCGGGAAGGATCCGTGGGAGTGCTTACCAGGCTTAGTGAGTCTGTATAACCCTTCAAGTTCGCGCATCTTATCCGGATTATGAATTATCTCACATGTCCAGTTGATCACACGCAACTCGTGCGGATTGCGGACGGGCAAAGACTTGTACAGGATGCCGTTGATCATACTGAATATGGCCGTATTCGCTCCGATCCCGAGCGCCAGTGAAAAGACGGCCACAGTCGTAAAGCCGGGATTCCGTAACAGCATCCGAAGTCCATAACGTATGTCTTGCCATAGCTTTTCCATTTGTATCTCCTATTCGTATCTAAGCGCCACCATCGGATCGACCTTGGCTGCACGTCTTGCCGGTATCCACGCCGCCAGGGCCGCGACCGTGACCATGAGCACGACGGTCCCGATTATCGTGATAGGATCATGAGGTGCGATGCCGTAGAAAAAAGACCGGGCCATACTAACCAGAGCCAGTGCGAAAGGCAAGCCGATGGCTAAGCCGATGGCCGTGAGTGTCAGGGCCTCTCGGAGGATCGGCCGGGCCACGTCCCAGGGACGTGCGCCCAATGCCTTGCGAATGCCCATTTCACCTGTTCGTCGTGCGACATTGTAGGCCATGATCCCGTACAGGCCGATGCAGGACAGCGCCAGGGCCAGGACGGCAATACTGCCAAAAAGCGATGTCATGAGGCGTTCCAGACGAAGAGACTCCTTGATAGCGAGTTTCTGCGTCGTTATCCCCTCCAGCGGTAGATAGCGGTCGATATCGCCCACGGCCTTGCGCACGGCAGGCACCAGGGACAAAGGGGGAAGCACACTGCGTATCATGCAGATCATACTGGACAGCTCGAATTGACTATGAGGTCTATAAAGAGTCGCTGAAATGCTTTGGCGCAAGCCGCAATATTTGTGGTCACTGCACAGACCCACGATTCTATGGTGTTCACCATCAATCATAATGAACTGGCCCAGGGGATTCTTTTCCGGGAAACACAAACGTCCGAATCCCTCATTGACGATGACGACACCCTGGGAGTCTTCCGTATCCGTTACGCGGAAGTCTCGCCCATTCAGCAGGTTGATCCCCATGGTCGCAAAGTATCCCTCACTCACGCTCAGTGTAAGTAACTTGCGCTGCCTTACATCGGGACGGCTGGGGATCGATATGGTAGATTCCCATCCTGCCCCACCCGTCAATGTCGCATTTGAGAGGGCGACTGACCGGACGCCGGGGATTCCCGCAATCGTCCGACGCACGGAATCAAAGAAGCGTTGCTCATCTCTCGGGGGGGACAGAGACTTGCCAGGATCGATTGGAACCAACAAGAGATTCTCTGTATCAAATCCCGGATCTATTCGATAGAGATTGATTAGGGTCCGGCACAGGAG
>JBARRE010000157.1:0-3506 GCA_049644065.1 Sedimentisphaerales bacterium
CGTCATTGTAGCCTTGTCGGCGCGGACGTGAACAGTTATAGGTCCCCGCTCGTAATTTTTGTCGATTTCGAATTGAGCTTTGTCGGCCTTGCCGTCCGGACTCTTTCCGCAGCCGGCGCACAGCCAAAGCACGCCGCAGCAGAGCAGCGTGTATAAGATGATACGGTTTTTAGCTGGATTCCTTATCATATTATTCAGTACTGCTTATTTTGGCGCTCCGGCAGGAGTTTCCTTTGACTCGGTCCGGCCCGCGTCACTCATTGCGGATGTGTGTATAATGACATTGTGTTTATCCATCATCTGTTCGAGGTAGCTGCTTTGGACATCCTGGCGTTTCTGGGTGGCAAGCATTGATATGACCTGCTGGCTGACTTCATCAAGCGTTTTCTGCCGTTGGGGGCTAAGTGTTTCTATCTTGACGATTTCCCAGCCCTTTTCGGTTTTGAAAGGCTCATCCAGAACTTTCGGGGCTTCGACGGCGAATATCTTTTTGTTCAGCTCTTCATACGTCCCGATACCGGGGATGGAAGAATCCTCTTGAACTTCCGTTTCGATCCTGCCGGCCTTTTCTTTGGTACTTTCATCTTTCGAGAATTGTTTTGCCAGCACGCCGAAATCTTCGCCGCCCCTAATCCGGCCGATCAGATCGTTTGCCTGCTGCTGATTGTCGAGAAGGATGTGGCTGATTACCGCCCTGGCCGGTTCGACAAACTTATCCTTGTTGGCCGTGTAGTATGTCTGAACGTCGGTTTCAGTAATGTTGATTTTGCTTGCAAGCTCTTTGTTCATAAGAAGCTGGCTCAGAGTGCCGCGCGTCAACTGGTCGATCAATTTTTTGGCCTCCGGCTTTTCCGCCAGCTCCTCTTCGAGGGCCTGCCGGTATAAAACTTCCTGCGCGAGCCATGCCTGTAGGTATTGCTGTTTTGCCTGTGGATTTTTGTACTGTTCCAGCATCTTTTTCTTTTGTTCGCTGAACTGCTCCGGCGTCATAAACGGCGCCATGGGTTCCAGCTGGTTCTCAATTTCGCTTTCGATGACGGCGTCAAAGTCGGCCTCGGTTATGTTCTCAGCGCCTATTTCGGCGACGATTTTGGCGCCCGCCGCGGGGGCCGCTTCGAGACTTGTCCGATCCATCAGTTCGTATCGCAGCGCCGAGAACTTGCCGAGTTTCTCGAAACAGTTCCTGATATGAGGGTTGATCTGGGGCTTCAACTCACCGAGTTCGGCGACGATTTCGCTCCGATAGAAATATTCGATTGCCTGGTCGTAATGATTCGCTTTTTCCAACAGCGTGCCGATCTGGAAGAGTGTCTTGGCGCGCTCCGCATCGGTTAATTTGCCCGCGGCAAGATAATCCTTCCAGAGGTTTGCCGCTCTGATATGCAGGTTTCGCTGGGCGAGCTTGCCTGCCAGTTGTTTGGTCTGTTCGGCCGATAGCGAGTAGGTTGTTACGTTTTGTGCCTGTTTATCTTTCGCCGGTCGCAGGGCGATATTTACAGCCGACAGCCCGATGAGAATCAAAAGCAATACGATGATTATCGAATTTGTAATGGCATTATTCTGTTTTTTCTCAGGGAGCGAAAAATCCAGTTTTCCTTCCATAATTTTTTACTCCAATAGCTTTTTAATGCCGCCGATGCCGCATGTGGAAAAAACGAACCAGGTCATGCACATATGGCTTGTCCGTATTGATATTGATACAGTCAACGTTAATTGTTCGCAGCATGTTTTTCAGTTCGTCAAATCGTTGTGCGCTCGTGCTGCTGTATTGGTTTCTGAATTTCCTGCTGGAGGTATCGACAAGGATGATCCGTCCGGTCTCGGCATCTGCAAATTCAATTAGTCCGACTCCCGGAAGAGCAATCTCGGCCCGGTCGCGTACTGAGACCGCGATGACATCGTGACGCTTGTTCAGAAGGCTCAGGGGCTTTTTGAAATCGGTTTCTATAAAATCGGACACGAGAAACACGGTCGCTCTCTTGCGTATCACCTTGGCGAGGTAATCCAGGGCCTGGGGAATATTGGTCCGCCTCCTGGGCATTTTGAAATAAAGCAGCTCGCGAATCAGCCTGAGCATGTGGCGGATTCCCTTCTTGGGCGGGATATACAGCTCGATGCGGTCGGTGAAAATCAGCAGGCCCACCTTATCGTTATTCTTGGCCGCGGCGAATGCCAGCACGGCACAGAACTCGGCCGCCAGCTCGTTTTTCATCTTGTTGACGGTTCCGAAATCGCCCGAGGCGCTCAGGTCGACCGCAAACATTACCGTCATCTCGCGTTCTTCGACGAAGCGTTTGATATAGGGCCTGCCCGTGCGGGCCGTCACGTTCCAGTCGATCATGCGGATGTCGTCGCCCGGCGTATACTCGCGGACTTCGTCGAACTGCATCCCCCGGCCTTTGAAAACACTCTCGTACTGGCCGGCAAAGCTGGCGTTCACCGCGCGCGACGTGTAAATCTGAATCTGCCTGATTTTTTTTATTAATTCCTTGGGTATCATTGCAGTTTAAAGCCAAATCAACGGCACTCTTCTTACGGCACTTCGATACTGTCGAAAATTGTCTTGATGATGTCTTCGCTGGTTTTGTCTTCGGCCTCGGCTTCGTAGCTGACGATAACTCTGTGCCGCAGAACGTCGGGGCCGATGCTCTTGACGTCCTGCGGTGTGACATAGCCCCTTTGCTGGACGAATGCGTGAGCTTTCGCGGCGACGGCAAGATAAATGGTTGCCCTTGGTGAGGCGCCGTAGTTTATGAAATTGGCCATTTCTATGCCGTACTTATCCGGCTCCCTTGTAGCGCAGACGATATCAACGATATAATCCTTGATCTTCTCGTCGATGTATATCTCATCGACGACGTTTCTGACCTGAGAAATATCTTCGGGACTGATAACCGCTTGTATGTCGAATTGAATATCCGTCGCAGCCATTCTGTCGAGAATCTGCCGCTCCTCATCCTTGTTTGGGTAGTCAATTTTGAGCTTCAGCATAAAGCGGTCCAACTGTGCCTCCGGGAGCGGGTACGTTCCCTCCTGCTCGATCGGATTCTGTGTGGCCAGCACCAGAAAAGGTCTTGGCACGGGGAAGGTTTCATCGCCGATTGTTACCTGTCTTTCCTGCATTGCTTCCAGAAGGGCGCTTTGCACCTTGGCCGGCGCCCTGTTGATCTCGTCGGCTAATATAATGTTGGCGAAAATAGGACCTTTGCGTGTGTGGAAATCGCCATCTGATTGCCGATAGATTTGCGTGCCGATCAGGTCGGCCGGCAGCAGGTCCGGGGTAAACTGAATTCGCTTGAAATCGGCGTTGATCGCACGGGACAGAATTGTTACAGCCATCGTTTTGGCCAGGCCCGGCACGCCCTCAATCAAAATGTGTCCATTGGCCAGCAATCCGATTAGCATACGTTCGAGCATATATCGCTGCCCGACGATGACTTTGTCCATCTCTGCAAAAAGCGCCCTTACAAATTCACTTTTCTGCCGTACCAATTCTCCGATCTGCT
>JBARRE010000158.1:0-13377 GCA_049644065.1 Sedimentisphaerales bacterium
CGTACCTGTCGGCAATGCGCGTTTGAACGCCAACCCACCATAGCAAGCATCCATTATGAACAAGATGTGCTTTGCGCTAATTAATTCCGAATTCAGTATCAGTTCATCCCATCGTATCAAAGTAGCTGTGTTGTCTCGGTCGCCATCGACCGGCACTAAGAATCCCACTTCACCCCGGTTACCTGATACTGTGTGCCCGTGCCCGGCAAAGAAGATCACAAGTTTATCGTCGGGAGAAGTTCCCTCTTGTGTATATTTGTGAAAGGCTTCAAGGATGTTGTTTCTTGAGGCTTCACTATCTTTCAACCGCATAATGTCTTCTTCTCTAAAGTCGTATTGGTTTCCCAAGACACCTGCAATGGCATCGGCATCATTGGTTGCGTAGTCAAGAGGCTGTGCATGTTGGTACTTGTTTATCCCGATTATTAGTGCTCTACTTTTATTATATCTGGGTTCATACTTCATTGCAGTCTTCCTTAATATAGAGGAAAACTAGTGACAGCCCCACTAGCCCTACTAAATCCTAAATCGGAGGATACGATACCTATTTCTCTCTTTCGCCAGCTTAATTGTCTCGTCTGTAACCATCCACAAGAGATATGTTATCAAACATGGGGATGTTTGAAAAGGCTTTTAGACAACATTCACAGGATATATGCAGATAAGGACCTTGTTATTGACTCCGTCCAGGAAAGGTCGGATCTTCGATATTTTTGTGGAATTTCGACCAAAAGCGATGATAGTTGGAAACAAAATTCGTAATTTTGAAATATTTTTTTATTCTATTCTCCACAAGCACTTACGACAAATATACAGGATACATTTTTGTAGATTTTCGAATCAAACGCGCATATCGGGCCAATTATAGAGGCGCTTATAAATGATTATTGATTATTGATGAATGATGAATTGAAAGCTTGTGCCCGCGAAGGTGGGTATGGTAAATCCGTCGGTTTTCCGGCAGAGGCTATTTGAAAAAACAAAGCCAATTTGTTAAAGGCCAAATCGGCGTAAACTCTTATATGAAAGGATAATATGGTAATAAACCGGCTTGCTGAGGCGAAAAAAACAAACCCAATATACCGGCCTATGGCCGGAAATCCTAAGCACTAAGCTCTAAATCCTAAACAAGACGGAAAGGTGCGGAATGACAGGCCTAAAGGAGCGATTGAGAGAACCCTATTTGAAAATACAAAGCCAATTTTCCGGAAGGTGAATTTGTGCTAAGTTAGTAATAACAATGGTTTATGGAGTTTTATATAATTGGAGGCAACAAAAAAACAAACCCAATTCAAAGCCAATTGCCGGCTTTGGATTGGTACATCGAGGAAAACCCATCCCCATCCCGATAAAAGACAATCGGGATGAGGCTGCCACCCGATGACCTTTAGCCGGAAATCCGAGACAAGAAGAAAGTAGCCGAATGACAGAGCACAATTTGAAAAAACAAAGCCAATACGCCGGCCATTGGCCGGAAACTCTAAGCACTAAGCTCTAAACCTGTCCTGAACAACGTCGAAGGATCCTAAACAAGACGGAAATGTGCGGAATGACAGATTCCAGCAAATTTGAAAGGATATTAATTAACCGCCTTCGGCGGGACTTTTTTCAGACACGGATTCACGCAGATTTACACAGATTTTTGAAATTTATTTCTTTAAACCGTGTTCACCAGTGTTAATCGGTGTCAAATACAAATTCCTATACTTTCAAGTTGAAAAAACAAAGCCAATTTTCCGGAAGGTAAATATGTGTTAAGTCAGTAAAGACAATGATTTATGGCGATTTAGACAAATGGAGGCGACCGAAAAACAAAGCCAATTCAAACCCCATTAGACTGGATTCCCGCCTGCGCGGGAATGACAGTGTGGCGATGGATTTTCGTCCGTGCGGGAATGACAGTGTGAAGGAAGAACTAATTCCAATTGGTATATTTACCTCAAAAGGGGTAGGAAGGAGAAAGGAGGCCGATGAAAGACGATATACGATCCTTCGATTCCACTCGGGACAAGCATACGCACGACGCAATACGAGATTAGAAATTGTTATTGAAGTAATCGGGCTTGCCGTCGTCGCTGTCGTAGATTGTCGCTTCTTCGGTATCCGCGTCGACTCTGATACGCTCGATTCGCTCGGCCTTTTTCGTGTTGCTGTCGACTGTGACGAGAACACCGTTCATTTTGACGTCGCCGGTGGCTATCTCGAACGGAAAAGGCATCTGCGTCCTGAACGCCTTCAAGACGCTCTCGACGCCGCGACCGAGCACCGAATCGTGGGCGCCGGTCATACCGATATCGGTGATATACGCGGTGCCTTTGGACAGAATCCTCTCGTCGGCGGTTACGACGTGGGTATGCGTGCCGAAACACAGGCTCGCCCTGCCGTCGAGATGATAGCCCATAGCGATCTTTTCGCTGGTCGCCTCGGCGTGGAAATCGACGATTATAACGTCGGCCTTCTGCTGGATCTGGGGCAGAATTCTGTCAACGGCATCGTATGGGCAGTCGCCGGGCTTCATGAAAAGACGCCCTATCAGAGCGACGACTGCCACGGTCGGGCCTTTGCCGGTTTTGTAGATCGCAAAACCTTTGCCGGCTGCATGTTTGGAGAAATTTGCCGGCCGAACGATATTGTCCGCCGTTTCCAGCGTCGGTATGATTTCCCTTTTGCGGTAGGTATGGTCGCCCAGAGTAATGAGGTTTACGCCGTACCGCAGCAACTTGTCGTAGATTTGCCGCGTCAGGCCGGAGCCGCCGGCGGCGTTTTCGGCGTTGGCTATGACGCAATCAACGCCATGCTCTTTGACAATAAGTCTTAGCTTATCGGCAATAATCCGCCTGCCGGGCCGACCGACTATGTCACCTATACAGAGTACATTCAGTTTCATTTTCGTATTACGTCCTGCGTATCGCGTATGTCGAGGCCCTTATCGTATGCGCAGGGCAGATCGAATACATCCCTTACGCAATACGATATACGCAATACGATATTATTTAGCGTATTCGATGCAGCGTACTTCTCGCAGCAGCGTTATCTGGATCTCGCCGGGATAGGTCATTTCGTTCTCGACCTTGTTGGCGATATCACGGGCGATTTTCATGGCCGATTCATCGTCCACTTCTTCAGCGCATACGATGACTCGGATTTCCCTTCCGGCCTGAATGGCGTATGCGTTTTCAACGCCCTTGAAGCCGCTGGCAATCTCCTCGAGTTTTTCCAGACGCTTGATATACCGTTCGAGCGTTTCTCGCCGGGCGCCGGGGCGCGAAGCACTAATGGCATCGGCGGCGGCAACCAGCGGTGTATAAGGATTATCCGGCGGAATGTCGCCGTGGTGCCCTGCGACAGCATTGAGAACAACGGGCGATTCGCTGAAGCGCTTGAGATAATTCGTACCTATCGTGGGGTGGCTGCCTTCGACGTCATGGTCAATGGCCTTGCCGATGTCATGCAGCAGTCCGGCACGCCTTGCCAGCGAGCCGTCCAGGCCAAGCTCATCGGCCATGACCTGAGACAGAAAAGCAACCTCGACACTGTGTCGCAGCACATTCTGGCCGTAACTTGTCCTGTAACTCAAAGCACCCAGCAAACTAATTATCTTGTTGTTCAATCCCCGGATATTGGTCTCGACTGTTGCATCTTTGCCAAGTTGCAACAGCTTATGGTTGACGTCCTTTTTGGTCTGGGCGACAAGCTCTTCGATCCGGGAAGGATGTATTCGTCCATCCTGTATGAGCCGCTCCATCGAGAGGCGGGCGACCTCGCGTCTGACGGGATTGAAGCCGCTGACGACAATCATCCCGGGAGTATCATCGACAATAACATCTACGCCAGTTGCCTTCTCAAAAGCACGAATATTGCGTCCCTCCCTGCCGATGATCCTACCCTTCATATCGTCGCTGGGTATCTCGACAGTCGAGACGGTTGCCTCGCAGGTTTGCTCGGCGGCGTAACGCTGAATGGCGCAGCTGATGATTTCCCGGCTCTTATCGTCGGCAGTTTCTTTGGTTTCCTCTACCTTGCGTTGAATCAGTGCCGACATTTCGTGCTCGCATTCGTCTTCGAGACGCTTCAGGAGCAGCTCTGTGGCTTCCTCAATATTCATAGCGGTGATTTTCAGCAATTGGTTCTTCTGCTGCGCCATCAAAACAGAAAGCTGTTTTTCCTGAAGGCCGATATTATGCACCCTTCTGTCGACTTCCTTTTGCTGCTGCTTCAATGCCTTTTCACGCTGCTGAAGCATTTCAACCTGACGATCAAGTCCATCCTCGCGTTTGGTCAGCCGCATCTCAGTTTCGTGCAGCTCAGCACGCGCCTTATTGGCCTCGGCTGCGAATTTCTCTCGTTTCTTGATAGTCTCTGCTGCCGCATCGATCTGGGCGGACTTAATTATGTTCTCCGCTTCCCTTTTGGCACCTTCAACCTGCCGTTGCAGATCCTGTTCCAGGGTTTTAGCCTTCGCTCTGGTAATTATCTGGCTGACAACGGCAGTCAGTCCTATACCCAGAAGAAAAGCAATAACGGTGGCCATGATTTCGGGGAGCAGAATTTCCATCATTATGGTATCCATAATATTCTACCTTTCCCATGTAGTTCTCAACAAGTTCTCAAAACATCGCTCAATTGGAAAGACCATGGGTATCCCGGCAGGAAAGCCGCAAAGAATTGGTTGTGAGTTACGAAATCCTTTTCGCCCGAGCACAGAATCAGCTACTTAGTGCCAAAACATCCTCTAAATGTGGTAATTTAGGCATCAAGAGATTTATTTGTTCTCCGTAATTTGCCGATTTTGGGCTCAAATCTAAAACTCCCTCGCGTATAAGCGAACGCTTTTTCAAGCAGATTTCGTCTCACACTAAATTCACTTTTTAGCGCCAAACAAGAAATCCTGAATTAATATTGTCATTCAGAGTTCGTAACCGGCGCTAAAAGCGTCTTTGCAACTTAAATACCTTAGAAAGAGAAGCTTACAAGCTTTCTCCTTTGTATGTGCCCCTTTACATAGTAACAATAAAACTTCAAAGAAAAATGGGACACCCCATAATCTAGTTCGTCAACTGTTGCTTATTTTATACTATGATAGACCCTTTCTGAAAATTGGTCAAGAAAAAAAATATGTGAATTGCCTATTTTGTGTCTACCGGCATCCCGGAGAATACATAAATAGACATTCAGTTCCTTGAAATTTCAATAAATATTCCCACAAGTGCTTTATCCACATATAATAAAGGATTTCGGTTATTATAATCGAATACAATAGCTCTTGGACTTTTCGGAAACAGAAGACAAGAACTTGAGTCTTAAAATTTTACTAATAGTCTCGAATATCTCAAATAAGCTGTTAAAGTCGGCGGAAAAGTATGGCTTCTACCACTTTTAGGGCACATAGCAATAAGAGTAGTTTTGCTGGCTTCAATGACTTCTGCAATTAAGGTCCTAAAACAAGTCAATAATATTAAAATATTAACGCATTCAATTTCCTTTTGGCTTAAAATTATCGCTCAATAGCGTCTCTCATAAAGAAGACACTTCAATTGAGAAGGATTAGTATTGCACGAAATCTCATACTAAAATTCATGTTATAAATTATAGATTATTGCGTAGAATTTAAGGTGCCGTTAGAATTGGCAGGGATGGATAAAAATATAGACCTTAATAAAATTGTTAGGCAGCACATTGAGATGGAGCGATTTTTCACCGGCTTTGCTCTCAAAGGCAGGTCTGAAACACTCGAAACACAAGATCAGGAGGATATTATGGCTGTCGCCGAGAAAACCGCTGAGCTTGAAAAAATCGCTGAGCAGGTCAATCAATGCCGTAAGTGCGAGTTGGGCTCGCTGCGGACAAACACCGTACCCGGCGAAGGCAACCCGAACGCCCGCATAATGTTCGTCGGTGAAGCACCCGGCGCCGACGAAGATAAACAAGGCCGGCCTTTTGTCGGCAGGGCCGGCCAGTTATTGGAAAAGATTATCGAAGCCTGCGGGCTGAAACGAAGCGATGTCTTTATAGGCAATATATTGAAGTGCCGCCCGCCCGAGAATCGCGATCCTCGGGCCGAGGAGATAATAAGCTGCCTGCCCTACCTCCAAAGGCAAATTGAGATAATCGATCCTGAGATTATAGTTGCCCTTGGCGCTCACGCCGCCAGGACACTGTTAAACACAACCAAGCCTATAGGGCAACTGCGCGGCCAGTTCCACGAGTATTACACCGGGATCGGCAAACCGCCTGTGAAGCTAATGGCCACATATCACACGGCTTATCTGCTGCGAAATTACTCACAGGAGAACCGCAGAAAGGTCTGGGAGGACATGAAAAAAGTCCTTGCCGAACTCGGCCTGCCAATTCCCAACAAATAGCCTACAAGGCAACCTGGCCTTGCTGCTGATAATAGTCACAAATCAATGTTTCCAAGCTATTTTTTGCTAAAAAAGCGAAATTATCGTAACGAAAACCATCTTTAATCGTCTTATTAATAGACAACCAAGCTATTATAATAACAGGAATAGGGCAATAGTCAGAATATGTCTTGAAAATGCAACCATTTATATGTTAAAGTTATATATGGCCAGGTTAAGGAGGCGGGCTTAGAGGTTTTCACGAGATTTCGTATTTTTTCGTAAGCTGCATCCGTTTTGCATCGGGCCTGTATTTCAAACCTGGCTTATATCTGTGCCAAGTACTTGCGATATATATCGGAAAGGGAAGAAAAATGAAGAGGGCAATCCTATCGAGTCTTGCTATATTGTTAATAGCAACTATACAAGCACAAGCGGAAACTCGATTGGTTCCGGCCGACTATGCGACTATCCAGCAGGCAATCGACGGAAGTAATGACGGGGACGTAATCATTGTCGATCCCGGCACATATCCCGAGAACATCAATTTTTCCGGCAAGAATATCGTGGTTAGCAGTACCAACCCCGAAGATCCTGAAATCGTAGCGGCTACCATTATCGACGGCCAGGGCAGGGGCAGTGTAGTAGTCTTTGAAAACGGAGAAACTTCCCAAGCGATGCTGGCCGGTTTTACAATCACAGGTGGTTATGGAACAAAGGATACGACAATGCCGGACATGAACTACCTATATTGGGGGGCTGGCGTCTGTATCGTGAATGCTTCGCCGACTATCAAATGTAATGTGATTACCGGCAATACCGGTCAGTTCAATATGGCAAGCGATGATTCGGACCAATGGCAATTGTGCTATGGAGGGGGGATTGCTTGTATACAATCTAATGCAATTATTACCAAGAACATTATAAAGGACAATTCCACGTATGCCGGCGGCGGTATGATGACATACCTGGAAAATCCAAAGATCACTAACAATTTAATATATGATAATTCTGCATTAATCGGGGGTGGTGTCTATCTGCTGTACGCCGGGGAACTGGTAAACAATACTATCATTGGTAATGCGTCAGGCCTGCTTCAACCTGCTAACGCAGTCATGGACACCCTCGGCGGTAATGTTTACGCCGAATCTCGCGTAGAGGTCGGTCAGTGCCTGATAGTAAACAATATAATCTGCAATGCCAAATCCGGATGCGGCATATATTCCCAAAGTATCGAAGAAGATATTATTGCATTTAACAATGTTTGGAACAATCTGCCCGGCAATTATTTAGGGAGAGATCAAAATTTCAATACAATTTATGACGGACCATTAGACAAGACCGGACTTGACGGCAACATATCACAAGACCCGCTTTTAGGTGATAATTACCGCATCGCTGCTAATTCGCCATGCCATGATGCAGGAGACCCGAATTATATCCCCTATCCGTGGCAGCGTGATATTGACAACGAATATGCTGTGATGGGTGCACGGGTTGATATCGGCGCCGATGAAGTTACCGACAATGCCAGGCCGGTAGCGAATGCGGGAGATAACCAGCTCTTCGATGCAATTGTGGCGAACGTCACCCTTGACGGTACCGGCTCTTACGATTTTGATGCCGGCGATGTTATATCTTATCAATGGCAACAGGTTAGCGGTTCGACCGTGGTCATTTTGAATCCTGATACCCCGGAGCCTAATTTTGTACCTCCCGTGGAAGATATTTTTATATTTGAACTCACTGTATTTGACGGCAGCAATTACAGTGCACCCGACAGTGTGATGATAGTAGTTGGTAATCGTACCCCGTTTGCAGATGCCGGCGACGAGCAGGCTTGTGAACCTCGCCAGGAGGCAACACTCGACGGCTCGGCATCGTATGATCTCGACGAGGGAGATATCCTAAGCTACAGTTGGTCTCAGGTTTCAGGTCCAAGCGTGGAGCTTTTTGACCCGAATACTCAGGCGCCTCGTTTTACGCCGAATCTTATAGGGGAATATGTCTTTGAGTTGACTGTCAATGATGGAGCGGATACGAGTTTACCCGATACCGTTACCGTTTTCTGTAGAATCGGTAGTGAGCCGGATGCCTACGGTTACCACTGGATCGACAGTGACAGCACCTGGGGACCAAAGTATAACTGGATTGATATTCAGGAGACAGGAAACATTGTCACCGGACTGGATTATAGTTTCGAGGGATATGTAGGCCCCTTCCCCATTGGATTCGATTTTAACTTCTACGGCAATATTTATAAACAGTTCTATGTTCAGTCGAACGGCCTGATCAGCTTTAATGCAGGGGAAATAACCTATCAAAATCAACAAATCCCGGCCGCCGACGAATATAACAACATCATAGCCTGGATGTGGACATATATGTATGCCACAGAAATTTCTAAAATCTATTATCAGCAATTCAGCAGTTTTATAGTCATCCAGTTTGTTGATTATGAGATAGGCTTCGGCGGCTCAGTAAACGCAGAAGTAAAAATTTTCAAATCAGGCAAAATCGTCATTCAATACAAGGATTTTTCCGATGACGCTTATCTATATCAATATACTGTAGGAATAGAAAATGCCAACGGTACAATCGGAACGCAAGCTGTATTCAATGACCGTTATTACCTTCATGGTGAGCTGGCAATAGAATTCTCACTTGGCCCCCCTTCCAGGCCGGTTGCCGATGCAGGTTCCGACCAGCACGTGGCAGTGCCCCAGTTGATCACTCTCGACGGCAGCGCCAGCTTTATCTACGACCCGTGCAGCGTTCTCGAATACGAGTGGGATCAGCTTGTCGGCCCCGCGGTGGAACTGACCAATCCGACCGGAATGCATCCCACGTTCATGCCGGAGGTTGAGGGTGAATACCGGTTTGAGCTGGTCGTTATCGGTGACGAGGATTTCAGCGAGCCTGACGAAGTATTCATTCTTGTCGGTAACCAGCCCCCGATTATCGATGTCGGGCCAAATCAAGTCTCTCCTGTTTCCGGCCGGGTCACTCTCGATGGCACCGGTTCTTACGACCCCGACAACATTGACGAGCTGTCATACACATGGACACAGTTGGAAGGTCCTGAAGTTACCTTGAGAAATGCCGACACAGCGACTCCTTACTTCATTTGTGAGGAGGAAGGTACATACGTGTTCGAACTGGTTGTCACTGACGGTTTTGTCGATAGTGAGCCTCGTTTGATAGAAGTGGCAACAGTCTCTGTAACAAACAACCAATATAATTTAGATCCGGGCTTCAGTACCGATGATTATTTTTACTACCCGGATGTTTCAGGCTCAAAAGTCGTATACAGCGTAGGCCAATTCGATAATTACAGGTGGTTTATCAGATGCAAAGACCTCAAAACCGGCGAGCTTGATGAAGAATTTCTTGGCGGCGGAA
Organism: Sedimentisphaerales bacterium; assembly: GCA_049644065.1. Classification (GTDB taxonomy): domain Bacteria; phylum Planctomycetota; class Phycisphaerae; order Sedimentisphaerales; family Anaerobacaceae; genus JAFGPJ01. The sequence continues at coordinate 9,744 of JBARRE010000158.1, forward strand.
TCAATACACAACCCAAGATTGACGGCGATATCGTCGTGTGGGCCGCAGGTCCCTTCTCTGCGGGCTTCCAAGGCCCGGAATGTATCGGCATCTTCGCCAAAAACATCGCTGCCGGAACAGAAGTTACCTTAAGACAATACAGCAACACTCAATCCTACAGCCATCCGGCGGTTTCCGGCAATAAAGTCGTCTGGCTGGAACATCTCGGCATAAACAAGAACCTCGAAAGCGAATGGAAGAATACGCCCTACAGTATATGCGGCGCCGATATAACAGATCTGAACAGGCCCGTTTATTTCACAATAGCCGAACATGTAGGAAGACGCGATCCTTATCCCTATGAAGACTACTACGAAGACTTCGACGACGTCATAGACATTTCCGGGAACATTGTCGTATACGAAGCCGAAGGCGATATTTATGGCGCCGATATCTCGAACATAAATGCTATTAAGGTCTTTACCATTTGCAGCGACCCGGCCCGCCAGTACGATCCTGCCATCTCCGGCAACATCGTCGTCTGGACGGACGAGCGAAACGACAGAGGAAATATTTACGGCGCCGACATCTCCGATACCGGAAATATCAAGGAGCTGGTAATAGCCAGGGCCAGCGGCAGTCAGCAGCAGCCGGATATCGACGGTTGTCTGATTGTTTATATCGATGGTGGAAGATCTTACTTCGGTCAGATCAAAGTCTGCTGCCTGACCAAACAACACAGCGTTATGGATTTTGCACTTTCCGGTTATCCCTATGGGACGAGCCCGGCAATAAACGCCGATACGATCATCTGGCAAAACAGCAATTTCGGCGAGATTCAGGGCATCTCGCTGGAGTTCGCATACTCGGGCTTCGACGGCTCGGTTGAGAATCTGACTACGGGCAAATACTACGACTATATCCAGCACGCCATCGCCGCCGGCCAGGCCGGTGACACGATTATAGCCGGCGAGGGAATCTATAACGAAAGCATAAATTTCAAAGGCAAAAAGCTCACAGTCAGCTCGGCAAATCCCGATGACCCGGCCGTCGTGGCGGCAACCGTTATTAATGGCAGCGGTCGGATAGTAACATTCTCAGGCGGCGAAGACGCCAACAGCATCCTCAGCGGTTTTACCATAACCGGAGGCAGCAATGGCATCTACTGCACCGAAGCTACTCCGGTAATCGCCGACTGCATAATTACCGGTAATAATAACGCCGGCATCAAGTTATACAGCGGCGGCAGTCCGACAATCACCAATTGCAGCATTGTCGCCAACAGCGGCGCCGGTGTCGAGATGTATCCACGCAAGACTGGACGGTTCACTTTCTACAACCGTCCCCAAATCAGCAACTCTATTGTCGCCGCAAACGGCATGCAAGGTATTTTCGGCGGCATCCCGGCAATCGCTAACTGCACGATTGTCGAGAATCTCCGGGGCGGTATTTATGGCTCCAGGCCGATAATCACCAACTCGATCATTTACTTCAACGGCAATGCTCAAATAGCAGAAAGTACTGCTACGGTCACATATAGTGATGTTCAGGGCTCTTGGCCCGGGCTCGGCAACATCGATGCCGATCCACTATTTGCCGATCCCGATAACTGCGATTATCACTTGAAATCCAAGGCGGGCAGGTGGGATCCAGGTAGCCAAACATGGGTCGAGGACGACCTTACAAGTCCCTGCATCGACAAAGGCGACCCCGGCACCCCGGTCGGTGATGAGCCGGTTCCGAACGGCGGCATTATTAACATGGGCGCTTATGGCGGCACAGCACAGGCAAGTATGACATTTAGCGAGTAACGGTTGTAGGGGCGGCCCCGCGTGGCCGCCCGATCATCGATAATGAATTAGGGCAACCACACAGGGTTGCCCCTACAATTTCTTTAAATCCGGCATTGGCAATCTTGCCCTGAATGAGAACGGGTGCTATCATACCATATAATTGTGTTCTCTGCGCTATTTTCACATTAAGCAGCCGGAAACGAGGAATTATGATGGAGCGAAAGAAAGAATCTATCAGAGCAAAGCCTGCTCGTCACAGCTTCTTGCCGGTCCGGCGGGCAGATTCTCACGGCAGTACGATTGTCAACATTGTCACCGCTATAGTGTTTTTCGGGCTTATTGCTTTAGCCGTCTTATGGGTAATTAAAAATCTTGGGCAAGCAGGACAGCAATATACCGACACCATGGTAAAAACAAAGCACACTGCCATATCCGTCAAGTGCCAAATGAATATGCGAACCATTGCACAGAATATACAAATATATGCCATGAGCAACGATAGTTTTCCGCCGTCACTGGAAGCTTTGATAGAATTCAGCGGTAGCACACAGCTATTTCAATGTCCGGACCCTGAGGGCGGCAAGTATATTTACATTCCCGGCCAAAATAGCAGCATGCCCCCTACGAACATACTTTTGTACGAACCTAAGCCTGTTCACGATGGACGCTGCAGCGTATTGCGACTGGGCAGGCAGATTGAATTACTTAGCCCTGAAGAGGTTCAACAAGCGGTCGCCCAAACGCTGGCCGGCCTTAGATAATTTAATTACACGAGAAAGTTGCATCGGTGCATCACAGAGAAGCCGGGTCTGTACATCACCAGGTGCATTAAGAAAAGGAGTTGAAATGTTGGTTTCGAGTCAAAGGCCAGGAAGAATGATTTATTACGCGACCGTTCTTCTGATCCTGTTTGCAGCGATGACAAGTTCATCCGTAGCAAAGGTCGCGTGCATCCGGCTTACAAGCGAACATACGGCCGACACGACAGATTTAATGCGATTCAGGCAGTTCCACCAATGGAAGGATAAAACCGGCAACGATCTTGCTATCGCAGTTTGGAAGTATTTGTGCGGTTACGAAACAGGTCTATACCATTTCAACGAGATTCTTGAAGGCCGGGACACATTTGACGAATACGCGACGGTCCGCGATCCACTTAAGATTATGAACGTTTACAACATGGCCTATTGTGGAATATTCGGCCCGGTTATGGACGGCATTTTCCAGGGCGTCGGTTTCGAGCAGGGCCGTTCGTTCGGCGTCGAACTTTGGAACCATTGCGCCACGGAACTCTGGTACGACCAGGCATGGCATTACTTCGATCTGGATGTGCGAGGCATTTTAGTTGATGCCGACGGCACGGTTGCCAGTCTGGACGAAGCCAGGCGAAACCGTAGCTTATGGACTAATCCCCCGATTGAGGTTGAGCCGTTCTTTCCGAATAATGAGGACATGAACAAGGTGTTCGAGATTTATCGTGACAGCATAATTCATTATAATTACCGCTGGTTCGAAGGCAGCCATACGATGGATTTTTATCTGCGCCAGGGCGAATCATTCATACGCTTCTGGACACCACAGGGCGGCCGATGGAATCATCTGCCTCGATATAACAAGACCAAATGGATTAAAGACCTCATCCAGACCGAACCGATGGGAATGAAACCCAACCACCGGAATTTCACGCGATGGAATCACGGCAACGGCCTCTTTCACTACGCACCTGATTTATCCGAAACATCGACAGATTTCGCTGACGGCTTTTACGCCGTAGACAATCTCATCCCAGGCAAAGAAGGACTGCATATAAAGCAGGCAGGCAAAGGCCATGTTATTTTCGAAGTCTTCACACCATATATTAT
>JBARRE010000159.1:0-7764 GCA_049644065.1 Sedimentisphaerales bacterium
ATTCGATTTCCAAAACTTCAAAATTGGAAATTCGTTATTCGATATTGGATATTCTTAAGATGTGTTCCGCGCATCGTCATTGCGAGTACATTCGACTGCGATCAGCATAAACTCCGTAGCGCGGCAATCTTCATTATGGTCGGTGCTTTAATTCTAAATCCTACGTTAACGGTCAGGGTGGATGTAGATCACGATAACTTCCTTGAGACACGAATATCGATTGGCTCAAAGATATAATTTCCTTTGCTCAGGGCTATCGAGGGATTATTTATCCGAAGAGGTCCTTTCCCAGTTTCACGTTGGGTGTCTACATTTGTGTATATGTATAGCCAGTAATTCTTCTTTCTCTGACCAGCAATCCTTCTTTCATTTCTTGACCATATGAAGTCCACATATTCTTTTTTTGTACCTTTTACTTCAATATATATTCTGTTTTCTGGATGCTGACCTGTTCCTCGAAACGAAGCTATGTCATAACCAGCGCTATTATCAACCAGGCTTATTCGCTGGATTAATGGACAGAATTCCTTAAGACCTAAATCGGAAAGCCTCCGCTTTTCATGGTCCATAGCAAGTCTCTCAGCTAAATCTCCAACTGCTTTCCTCTCCATATCAGAACCAGTATAATCTACAGTATCAACTTCCCGAAATCGCCGTAATAGCTCATTGACAAGATCCAAATACTTAAGACTTACCTTGGCACATCTTTCATAAACATCAAGAAGCCCCACCCGGCTCAGTGTTTTTAGCCATTGATTCTCTTCATAGGACTCTTGCAAGCTTCTGTGGAAAACAAATGTTCCTAATGTTGTATCAACTTGGAAACTAGAAAGAAATTTTGCACATTCAGAACCACCGCTCTCCATGTTCAGATATACATATTTAAGCAAAAAATCCTGTGCATATTCTGATATTCGAGCGCTGACTTGTTTCTGTTTTTTCGAAAGTCGCTCCCCTCTATTAGTGGTAACGTAACAGTCTCCATCTACTCGAATAAGACCATACTTACAACAAGTACTTATTATGACATCGCAAGGAGAATCGCTGTCGATAGGCATACTCTTATAAATATAGCGTTGAAGCTCAGTTTGGCTGATACGGCGTGTCCTGAGCTCTGCAAAAATCGCACACAGATTAGCTATATCGTCAGGCCTTACGTTCATGATGTTCAACAAAAGTTCTGATATGTTTCTCGACCAGTTCAAAATCGAGTTCTTCCTCTGCTCCTAAGTCCTCAGACCAGTACCCTGGCAATTCAGTTGGAAAACTACCCTCGATTACCTTGCTCATATTCTGCATTTTCTCTTGAAGGCGGAAATGAACAGTTTCATCAATGGTATCATTCGCGAGAATCAAATGATAAGCAATTCGGTCATTGGGATTCAATCCTAATCGATGAATCCTATCGAGTGATTGAATATAATGAGCACAATTGAAAGAACGGTCAAGGTATATAGCATTATGACATGCTTTATGTAAGGAAATTGACTCTGCGCATGCTGCTGGATTTGCTACAAAAACTAATACATTAGGATCAGATTTAAACTTTTGAATAAGACTTTCCCTGTCGAAGTCTTCGGAACTGGAGGATACGAGTGGTATTCCTCCATGCACAACAACCGGCGAAAGATCCTTAAGTTGCTTAGCGATCATTTTAAGGTTGTGAACAAATGTTGACCATACAATCACCTTTTGTCCTTCCTCACATATATCTCTTACGATTCTACATGTGTATTCGATCTTAGATGGTAATTCATATTTGTAATAGTGCTCAATAGCATCTCTCAATGGCACACCTTTGAGATCAAGCGGAGGAAGTTGAAACTCATCACAAGAGGATAGCAGAAGTGTAGGATTCGAGGCAATTTGTAGCAACCGTACTGCACGAGCTCTTCGCCACTCACGAAGTGTTTCCCGATCTTTTGGTGCTTCATTCGTTTGTATAAGAAAATGAGCCGCGACGCCACGATATATCCTAGCCTGTAAAGGGCTCATTCTGCACTTTATAATATTAAAGGTCGGGCGAGGTAATGCAAGTTCGCTCTTGGTAATCCTGAAGAACAGAGGAGTCAAAGTGCGCCGTGTATCGGCGAGTGCTTCTTCTTTCTCTTGCTCCTGTATTCTCCATAGGTAGCTTTCAGCCGTCCCTAATGGTAGTTGGTCATAACAAAGAAATGTAAACTGAGTCCATAGATCTGCTAAGCTATTGGGCATTGGAGTACCAGTCAGGATAATACGATTCTTGGCGTATGGTGCAAGTCTTAGCACAGCTTCTGCAAGCACTCCACCCCTAGGACGTTTTACATAGTGTGATTCATCGAGGACAATTAAATAATTCCGACGACGTAAGACTCTCAAAAGGTATTCAACATCACGAGCAGCACTGTGGTATGTTGTAAGTAGAATTTGAAACTGATCAGCAAGAATATAGTTCTCCCTTCGTTTTAACATAGGTTTTCCGGCAAGTCTCAATATCTTGGGAGCCTTTTTGAAGCAAGCACGACTTTCTGTTTCCCATGGCTCAAAGCAACTCCCAGGACCGATTACAAGTATGGCATCAAGCTGTTTTTTCATTCGAAGTATGTGATAATATGCAAGAACAATAGATGTCTTGCCGCTACCGGGTACCGAAAGATTTGCTCCATTTTGTATTTTAAGAAGATGGTAGACTCCGTGAAATTGCAATTTTGTTAATTCTCTTTTAAAACCAGGAGTGAGAAGTTTACGCAAAGTGTGTAAATTTCCTTTGGTTAGTTGCTTCTTTGCTTCCTGACCTTTTTGTAAAATTTCTTCATAAGCATGACGAGCTTCTACAACAGCCCGTAAAACATCTGAGGATTTTTCATCTAATCCAAAAGTAATATTATACTTTTCCAGGTGTCTAATTAGCCGTTGAAGGGTAGCAGATGCATTTTCTCCGAACGGAATGACCCACTTCTCACCCACCTGATCACCTGTTAAACTTCCCCTAAAAAACAATCTATGAAGAGGAGAAAAAAGTAAATTCTTTCCTTCTGCGTCGCCCCCTATGATGTTATAGCCTTTAGCTGTGTATAAGATATTAATCAAAAGATTTCACCTTTCAGGCATCCATATTCGTCTCGTTATCTTCTGTTTTTCCTCCGTACTTTCTTTTTTTGGGTAATTTGCTTTTTTATTATTTTACGTAAAGAATTTGTTTCTTTGATAATTTTAGAAAGTATATTGTCCATCTCGGGCTCTTTTAGTTTGCTCTGTTTTTTAGGAATAGCACTGATATTCTTCAAAGCTCTTCTTGCAAGAGCAAGAGGTTTCTCACTGTCCTTAACTATTTGTTCCTGTTCCTTAGCATCCTCGTATATCGACTTCAATTCTTCTCCACGTTTTTGTCGCCAATACACTTCTTCTCGATGGTCTCTTTCCTCAAATGTTGTTGTAATCCCTTCTGTTTCCTCAAAAGGCTCATAATCATCTTCTTGTTCTTTTTCTGTAATACCAGGAAGCCCAATCTCGGTTTTTTCTTGTTTTGTTAATTCCAGTTCTACATCCAAAGCTTTCCTAGTTTTAATCCACGATCCTTTTGTTGCAAAGAGGTTACGAATGTCACGTACTCTCATATGAGGCATACGCTTTCTAATAAAATAAAATGATACAAGTTTTAGTTCATTTATATCACTCTCATCCCATGTCCAATCTCTTCTTATACGCCCGGTAGGATGTTGAGCCCAAGAAATGTTGTTTTGTAAATCTATAAAATGCTCATTTAAGCCATTCACTAGATAATATCTGTCCTCTTTTTGAAGGAAACTGCGTAAATATTCATCTATAAGGGTAAGCCGTTGCAGGTCCTTCTCTAGGTCATCCTTTGAGTAGCCATATATCCGCGAAGCCATTTCATCAGGCTTCAAACCAGCTCTTTCACCTTCTCTCAATTTTAGTAAATGATTTATGGGGCTGTAGTCCAACTGTTGAGGAGCGGACATTTGGATGCCAGCCTCTATCAGCCAAAGCTCATCCTTTGCAATGTCCGATGGTAAAACATGAACATCAATATATCTAAATTTGTCGTCTTTAGTTTCTTCATATAGCTCCTCTATAATAGCTTTTCTTCGGTTTCCATTAATTAATCGACCATCACATGTGATAATTCCTGGATTCTCTTGACCAGCCTTTTCAATATCTGCCTTTATTTTTTCATTTTCCTCAGTACGTATAGCAAGAAGCATAGCTTTGATGATCTTCTGGTCTTCTTTATCAAAAATATCTAATTGCCTACCAAGTTCGGATTCCTTCTCAGATACTTCCGCTTTTATTCTTCCATTAGCTTTATTGAAAACCAAGTCATTTGTGTCGAAAGAGTATATAGGTTGTAAAGACGATTGTCCTTTTATTCTGAGCTTCCGTCGCTCAAGCCGTTCCTTACCTCCAGCATCTTCTTCTTGTTTATTCATACTTTGACGAATCATCTTCTTCCGTTTTGGATCGAAAGGCATAGATAATGGCATGTTTTTATCTCCCTTAAAAGATATAAATTCCACTTTCACATTCCAGTAAGCGTTTTTTATATCACTTTCTTGTTGGATTTATCTTTTTCTCTTTTTTCTCCTTCGCTGACAAACGGATGGGAACTCGACCGTTCCTTAGCGCTTTCATAAAAAGTGAGTTCTTCCATAGGATTTCTGTACGATCATAATCCTTGCCCGATGTGTCACGTGTTTTTGTTTGAATGGTCTCCCGTATCCATCCTCCCTTTTTTACGAGCAGCGAGTCATATAGAGGATTGTCATATCCGCTGATGAAAATCATACAACGTGCTTTTAGGCAGATTTCAAGGAGTTCTTTGTGGAATGATTCTTCCGTAGTATCAATAACATATTTATGTGAACGTTTAACAAAGTATGGAGGATCAAGATACACAAGTGTTGCAGGTCTGTTCGAAAACATCTTCAATAGTTCTCGTGCGTCTCTATTCTCAATTCTTACATTTCGCAACCGCTCTACGACCTGTGTAAGTCGATTTGGAAGATTGTACCAACGGCTAACTCTAGCTTCCTTTCCACCCCGAGAATATGATTGAGAAAAGGAAAAACCAGCATTTGTACTTCTGTATGTGCCATTAACAGTCATCATTGTGTCAACCAAAAACTGTCTTGCCCTTTCCAGTGGATCCTTATCAATCACTGAATTCCGGGCATGCAAGAATTCCGCTCGAGCATACGGAGTAAGAGCGATGGCTCTGCACAATTCCTCTGAATTTTCTCTCAACTGTTGAAAAACATTGACTATTTCTCCATTCAGATCGTTTATAACTTCTATGAGGGCAGGCTTTTTCGCCAGCGTGAGGGCTGCCGATCCACAGAAGAGTTCGACCCAGGCATTGTGTGGAGGCAAAGAGTTTACTATTTTTGAAACAATCCGAAGTTTAGCACCATAGTATCCAAAAGGAGCGCGCACTGGCCCACAGGCTCCATTGTCCGTGCTATCAGGTGCCATAGTATGGACTTCATTTTCGATGGAACTTCTACTCATTTCCCGACTGTGTGAATATCTATTGGTTCTATATGAGAGTCGGTCTCTCGGAGATCCGAATCTAACACTCCAAACAACCAAAATCAACCATATTCTTTCTCACTAAAGCATGTGAAACAAAACTGATAATACAAAATTCACTATTGACTTGCAATTTCTTCGACATTTCCTAAAAACTCTCTAAACGCTGCGGACCTCTTAAAGACTTAATATTAACACTTTTAGGAGAATAAACAAGAATTTTTTCGTATATCGTATGGCGTATATCGTATATCGTATGTCGTATGTCGTGAACTGTGAACCGTGAACCGCACCGCAGGGGTGCGGGCTAAACTGTATTCTGTCTCCTGTATTCTGTATTCTGTATTCTGTATTCTGTGTTCTGTGTCCTTGCGTATTGCGTGATTCGACCCGACCCGCACCGCTCGGGTGCGGGCTAAACTGACTTTTTTCGGTACTGCTTCTTACATTCTTTGCACCATCTTGCCAGGCCGTCCTTGCACGATTTGTCTTTATGGAAATCGCTATGGGCCTTCAATTCTTCGCACTTGCTGCACAGCTTCTGCTCGGCTTTCGCAATTACAGGACCGTCATCTTCAAATTTGTCTTTTCTTTGCGGCCATTTTTTACTTATCTGGAACGATTTTCCGGCACCCGGCGTATGGCCGGCGTGCTTCTCTTTCCAATGTTCTGTTGACTGCTCGAAGCTCTTTCGCTTTGGATTTCCTGCGGCAGCAAAAGCTAAACGTCCATTTTTCGAATCTACGACTGCCCGGCTGTTTTCTTTGTTCCTGTTCAATCTATTTCCGATGTACGAAGTGCTTGCCGGGACATGATTTGTATATACACTTCTGCCCGGTCTTTTTCTTCTTCCCTGCAGCTTCGAAATAAATACAAGCACCGCCAAAGCGGGCAAGCCTATCATCAGGACATTCCGCCGGTTCTGAGAAAGCCACGCGGAGAGCCGCATATATTTGCTGCCGAAGCTTTTATTCTTCACCAGAACTACACCGCTCGAGGATTCTGCTTCGAATTGAATTTTGGACACGCTCGGCTCAGTCACCTTAACGGGCTGTACTTCCCGCTGGCTCGGTTGAACACTTATCGTCTTGATCTCATTTCCGGTTTGCTGCCGCCCTTGTTCTGTCGAGGGCTCACTGTCTTTGACCTTTTCTACATTCACTTCGGCTTTAACCGGCTGATTTGGCTCAACCGATTCATCAGCCGTTTGAGTATCCGCTAAGGCCTGTTTTCCTTCAGATATTGCGATGCGTGCGTTTGCCAAAAACTCGTTAAGCTGCTGGCGCTCGGCATCGGTTAAATATTTCTTGAAGACATGTGCTCGGCGGAAGGATAATTCTGCTTCCGTGAAAAGATCGCTCCGATACTGCTGCATTCCAAGCTGCATCCATCTTAGGGATGCCTTGCGGAGTACTTCCTCTTTGCCGGCTTGGCTTTCCTGAGACAAAGTTACATCCGACAAGACCATTGCCAGCAGGAAAATCAATGCCAAAATGCCCGGCAGGAACCTTCTTTCAAAAGACTTTATCAAAAATTTTAAGCTCATTGCCTTAACGTGCACATAAATCAAATTCAACGCCAACTCTATCGAATCCCTTGCCGAACTGAAAAAACGCGGATAACTACGGTGAACCTCCTGCACGCCACGTCATTCCATTTTTGACGTGGTCGCCCGCGATGCACCCCTAAAACATTATTATAGCAAGAGAATAGGGCAAAAGTCAAGTGTTTTTTGCTCCATTCGATAAGCACAGAACAATTCTGTATTCTGTGTTCTGCATCCTGTGTCCTTTTTTCCAACTCTCACCTTGCCACAATGGCATATAATCGATACAATTGCCTCAAAGCTTATTATCGTTACTGCGAAAGGGGTGATTATATGGATGAATATGTAGAAGTCTTTGCCGCGAGCGATATTACGTTTGCCTATCTGATGAAAGCAAATCTTGAGACGGCGGGAATCCCAGTACGAATCGACAACGAGAACCTGCAAGGTGCTTACTGCCTTGACGGCATGGTTCCACAAGTGCTCGTTCCGGCCAGCCATGCAGAGCAGGCCCGGCAGATTATTAAAGAGATTCAGCAGGCCTCAGAACAAGAGCTGGAGGACGATGAGCAATGAAGAAACTCAGTTCGATGAACGATGTGCTGGACTTTGCGTTAGCCGAGCAGGAAGCAGAGCATAAGCGGCGGTTTGAGATGGAATACGAATCGCTGACGTCCTGAATACCCGGC
>JBARRE010000160.1:0-1935 GCA_049644065.1 Sedimentisphaerales bacterium
ATAGGGATTTCTCTTAATTTCATCCAGCATGTGTTGTATGGCGGCATCGAGCTGCGGATCGCCACCATCGACCATTAACGCGGGGTCATCGATAACCTCTATATCCGGATCCACTCCATGTCCTTCCATGGTGAGCGTGCCGTCGGTTTCATAGAAGGTGATAAACGGCACGGTTAATCGCGCGCCGTCAATCAGCGATGGATTCCTGGAAATGCCGATCACGCCGCCCCAGGTGCGCATGCCTATGAGTTTTCCAAGCTCGGCTTTGCGGAAAAGGTACGGAAAGATGTCTCCGCCGGAGCCGGACTCGCCGTTGATTAACATGCACTTCGGGCCCTGGTGGCTGAGGGTCGGGACGCGCCAGTCATTTTCATAGCGTTCAAACAAATGCAGATATATGGGACGATTCAGAAGTTCGATGAAGCGGTCCGCAATATTTCCGCCCCCGTTCCATCGCTCGTCGATGATTAGCGCGCCCTTGTTCATCTGGCCGTAGAACTGACGGAAAAGTTCGCGTTGTCCCCGGCTTCCGGTATCAGGTACGTGTATGTATCCGATCCGGCCGCCGGATTCTTTTTCGACGTGCTGACGATTACTCTCAACCCAGTGCCGGTAACGCAAATCGCTTTCGGATCCCAACAGCTTAACCACCACATTAGTAGCTTGCTCATGATTGGGTGCTGCGCCGATGGTGAGTGTCACGGTTTGCCCGGCAAGGCCTTCGAAAGCCGCCCAAGGCGCCCTGGATGTGTCGATCGGGATACCGTTGACTTTGAAAAGATATTTACACTGCTCGCGGTGCTTCTCATCCAGATCGTTCAGTACAGAACGGGCATCGGTGTCCCAGATACCGCCTTGATATACCTTGCTAATACGATAATATCCCTGGTCGAGTTCGAAGTCCACTCCGAGATATCCAATTGATTGGGAGGGGCCGGAATCTACATCGCCGCCGCCATAATAGGTATGGCCGGCGTTAACTTCGCTGATCATCTCTGCAATGACATACCCGACATCGCGGCGCGATACGCAGTCATCTAACATTGCCTCGTACTGTTTACGCACAGCAGGCCAGTCGACTTTGTGCATATGAGGATCGTAGAAGTAATCTCGCATGAAACGCCACGCGTCAACGAAGATTTGCCGCCACTCCTGTCGAGGTTCAATTACAACGTCCATAGGCTTAGCCACAACAAGATTTTCAAGTTTTTGGTCGGGTTTGGCGTCGATTATGCCTGTCTTACCATCGCTACGAACGAGAAGCTTTTTGCCGTCCGGCGTCATTTGCACGAAGTTTACCTTCTTGAGAATCGTTTTCTCCTCTCGTTTTTCGCTGTTGGGATCGAAGGACTGCAGGTCACTTTCGTCCCCGCGTCGCAGGTAAATTATGTGGTCCTTATCGTTGACGCCGATATATGCGAACCGTCCGCGCTTAATGGGAACGCGGAAAGCACGCATCTCCATATTTTCCAGGTCAATGTCGACCGGTTTGGATTTCTCCTTGTCTTTATCTTTCTTGTCATCTTCCTTCTCATCTTCCTTCTCATCGTCATGATCTACAGACTCGCATGATTCATCATCATTGCTGCTTTCTTTTTCAGACTCCTTGCTGTCTACGTCGTTGGGATCTTCGCCCTCAGGCTTTTCGCCGGAGTCACCGTCTTTCTCCTTATCCTTCTCTTTGTCCTTTTCGTCTTTATCCGCCTCTTCCTCGTCACTCTTTACCTTGAATGGGTTCGAGACATCCTTTCGCAACGGAACTGCATGCAACACGGCGGTGTCCTGGTAAGTAAAGGTCAGGCCCGTATCTGCATATTTGGGTTGTGAGATTTCTCGTTGACTGAAGAAGTACAGGAAGTTTCCCTTGCGATCGAAAGTAGGCAGATAATCCATGAACATACCGCTGGTGACCTGGCGGGATTCATCCTTCCGGAC
>JBARRE010000161.1:0-5686 GCA_049644065.1 Sedimentisphaerales bacterium
CGAATTCGAGTTGGCCATCGCAGACTTCACCAAGCTCATTGAGATAAAACCAACGGATGCTCATGCCTATGGCTATCGGGGGACGGCCTATGGAAACAAAGGTGAATACGACCTGGCCGTCGCAGACTACAGCAAGGCCATTGAAATAGATCCAATGATTACTGATCCGTACAGAGGCAGGGCGCGTGCCTACTACTACAAGGGAGAATATGATAAAGCCTGGCAGGATGTTTATGAAGCACAGGCCCTGGGGCACCCGGTTGATTCCAAACTTCTCGAAAAGCTTCGTGAAGCTTCGGGGAGAGATAAATGAATCAACACTGAAGAATAATTGTTGGTTTGGGCCTTCAATGAAACGGCTGTTTTTTATGGAGTCATATTATGAGAAACATGAGACTTTCGGTAATTGGATCGGCATTTCTCCTTGCCTGTCTTGGCATTAGTTGTTGCTGCGAGCGACAAGAACAAGTGCAAAAGCCAAGCAGCATGACAATCACTATGTCAAGTACCGCGACGGCAACCTATCCTGCCCGTCCTTTGGAATCCCCGTCCACCGCGGCCGAAATGTGTGTCGATAATGTCACAATTGAAACAGACATGTTGACCTGCACTGCCAATACGGGGCTGATCAACAAGGAAACCAGCCAAATGGTTCTTATCGGAGATGTAGTGATCCGCACTGCTGACGGCATTGAGTTCACGGCCGAAGAGGTCGTCTTAAAAAACCGCTCTCCTGCGGAGAATAGTCACAGTCTGGCAAGATAGTTCGTGTCGACCATGTAGCGTAAGATGTTTCGAACCATTTACTAACTGGACACCACCCAGGATCTATAAGGAGACCAGTCAAGTGGGGAAAGTAAAGTGGTCCGGTAAATTTTTCGCTGAGTTGTGCTTGCTAATGACAGGCGTGGCGATTGATTATTGATTATCCATTCGACGTTGCTCAGGACAGGTTTAGAATTTGGTGTGGCAACCCTTCGACTTCGCTCAGGGCAAGTCGCCACCCTACGACATCGGCTGGAATTAAGTATGTCCCTGGAATTAAACTGCTTAAAATCGACTTCTATGGTGTACTGAAGCTACATAAAATTATTGACATAGAGATAAAGACGATGTATTATAGGACTTGTAATAATCAGGAATTTTTTTGTGAAGTATAAATAGTAATCCCGCTCTGTAACTCATAACGAACTGTGGATGAGGGTGTATTGTAAAAAGAATCAATAATTGTCCCGGAGAGGCACACAATTTAGTAAAGATGCGCGTTTTATCAGTCGTTGTACTGAAAAATTAGAGGTGTTTAGGTGTGTAGCCAAAGTATCTTATAATCGTTTGAACCTTTTTTGAAGGAGGTCTGATTATGTGTAAAAAATTGTTTTTTTTAGTTTCTCCCATTTTGCTGTTGGTGTTGGTCGGCAATGCCCCGGCGGACCTGGTGGTACACTGGTCGCTGGAAGAAGGTTCCGGGACGATTGCGACAGACGTCTCCGGCAACGGCAATGACGGAACATTTAACGGTTCTCCCGAGTGGGTGGACGGGTACTTCGGAGGGGGCCTGCACTTCCGAGGCGACACCGACGCTGATTCGGTCGTCTATACCATCCCCGGGGGGGGCACAGTATGGGAGGCCGGCACGATAGCAATGTGGGTCAAGGCCGATAGTCTGGGACAGGACAACTACAGCAGTTGTTTTACCAACTATACACCCAATACTGCGGGTATTCAGTTCGACGTAGATGGCGGAAATCCCGGCAACTATCGCCTCAATCCCGGTGGACAATTCTTCGGCCCGGCCACGACGGAATGGACTCACCTGGCTTTGACGTTCGAGGCCGGAACAGGAACGTTTTACTACAATGGCGCGGAGGCTACAACCGCAGCCGTGAGTGATTCTCAAAGGACTTTCAACGAATTCGCAATCGGCATCAACAGGAACCACACCAACTGGTTGGCCAGTATAATTGATGAGTTGCGAATCTACGATCACGCCCTGACAGCAGACGAGATTCAGGTAATCATGAACAGTGCAGCCGGCAAGCTGCCGCACGCCCGCAGACCAGACCCGGCTGATGGTGCTATGCTTACGGACACGTGGGTGAGCCTGTCCTGGACGGCGGGAGATCTTGCAGACTCGCACGATGTGTATTTGGGTGACAATCTCGACGATGTGAACGAAGCAGCGAATGAGAGTGAGACGTTCCAAGGTAATCAGGCGTCAACGTTTTACGTGGCCGGCTTTCCCGGAGGTGCTTATCCAGAGGGTCTCGTTCCAAGTACGACGTACTACTGGCGGATCGATGAAGTCAACGAAGCAGAGCCGAATAGTCCATGGAAAGGCGATGTCTGGAGCTTCTGGATTCCTCCTGTTAAAGCCTATAATCCCGGTCCGTCTGATGGTCTCGAATATGTGGATCCAAACGTGACGTTTAGCTGGACGAGTGGTCTTCATTCAAAGCTGCACTATGTGTATTTTGGTGACAATTTTGACGATGTAAATAATGCCGCCGGTGGTTTGCCGAGCGTGGAGGCGACCTATTCTCCCGGGACGCTTGAATTGGACAAGACATACTACTGGCGGATTGATGAGTTCGACGGCGCCGCTACCAACAAAGGCGATGTCTGGAGCTTTACAACCATACTAGTCATACCTATGACCGATGATCCCAGTCTTGTCGCCTGGTGGTCGCTTAATGAAGGTACCGGTCTTACAGGTGTGGATAGGTCTGGCTATGGTCATCACGGAGCAATCCGGGGCAGCACGTTTTGGGCAGAAGGTTATGACCTTGGCGCCCTGGAATTCACCGGCCCGGGTGATTTCGTGGAGATGACCGGCTACGAGGGTATAACAGGCGCCAATCCGCGGACCACGACCGCCTGGGTCAGGACAACGACACCCAACCGAACCATCCTTTCCTGGGGAGTGAATGTCGCTGGACAAAAGTGGAGAATACGTTCCGACGCTACAAGCGGCTTGCGGGTGGAAGTCAACGGCGGGTACAACTATGGCGTTACAAATATCGCCGACGGACAATGGCATCACGTAGCCGTCACTTTCGAGGATGACGGTACGCCGGATGCCCTGGACACGGTGCTGTACGTAGACGGCCAGTTGGACGCCACCGCCGACTCACTGGATGAGCCGATCGATACGTCCGCCACGGGCGTGGTTAGGATCGGTGAATCTCCCTGGCACAACGCGCCATTTGTCGGCCTGATTGACGATGTTCGCATATATGACAAGGTGCTTACACAGCAAGAGATTCAGCTTGTCATGAGAATAGACCCGCTGCTTGCCTGGCAACCGAGTCCGGCCAACGGATCGACATCGGACATCGATAATGCCACGCCTTTAAGCTGGACACGCGGAGACATAGCATCGCAGCATGATGTGTATTTCGGCACCGACAAAGATGCAGTGACTAATGCCGACGCCTCCGATACGACCGGCATATATCGAAACAGTCAGGGCGGCACGAGCTATATTCCGCCAGAAGGTGTAGAATGGGGCGGCGGACCTTACTACTGGCGTGTCGATGAGAATAACACCGATGGTACGGTCACCATGGGCAGAGTATGGAGCTTTATGGTGGCGGACTTCATTCTTATCGATGATTTCGAGATATATGACGCCAATGACAATCAGATATGGTACGCCTGGCATGACGGGCTTGGCTATGGTGCGCCCGGTACTGCGATTTACTTCGGCGGTAACGGAACCGGCGCTGCCGTTGGCGATGAAACCACCGCTTCTTATACCGAGGAGACTATTGTGTACGGCGGCTTTCAATCTATGCCGCTTGGATACGACAATAACAAGCAGGGCTATGCCTACTATTCCGAAGTGGAGCATACGTTGACAGATCAGCGTGACTGGATCAAGCACGAACTCGCCGAATTGTCGCTGTGGTTTAGAGGCAATCCGGCATCCGTCGGCAGCTTCATAGAGGGCCCGGTCGGCACTTACACGATGACCGCATCCGGCGCGGATATCTGGAACACGGCGGATGAATTCCACTTTGCCTCGAAGTTACTCACCGGTCCCGGCTCGATTGTGGCAAGAGTCGAGAGCGTCGAGCAGACCGACAACTGGGCCAAGGCCGGCGTAATGATCCGCGAGACGCTCGATGCCGGCTCGAAGTTCGCTGCCGTTTACATTACGCCTACCAACGTCGACGGCACTTCTACAAACGGATGCAGATTCCAGGCCCGAGCTGACACAGATGTGGCTGCCACCAGCGACAGTAGTGTAGCGACAACCGAACAAATGGCAATCGTTGCTCCATACTGGGTGAAACTGGAACGTGATGTCGGTGGCAACTTTAGAGGTTACTATTCGGCAAACGGCTCTACCTGGATACCGATGGTATGGAATCCGCAGAGCATCTCGATGAGTTCGAATGTCTATGTGGGTCTGGCACTGACCAGCCACAACGCCAGTTCAACATGCCAGGCCATATTCTCCAACGTTACTATTACCGGCACGGTTAGTCCGCAGTGGGCCAACCAGGATGTCGGCATCGCGAGCAACGCTGTTGAGCCACTGTATGTGGCCGTATCCAACAGCGATAGTGCGCCGGCAGTGGTAGTCCACGATGATCCGGCCGCGGCAACGATAGAGACCTGGACTGAGTGGGTTATTCCGCTTTCGGCTTTTGCTGATCAGGGCATAAACCTGACCGATGTTGACAAAATCGCAATTGGTCTCGGCACTCAAGGCAACATGACAATCTCCGGCGGTTCAGGGAAGATGTACTTTGACGACATCCGGCTGTATAGAGCACGGCCGGAACCGGAACCGCAGCTATAAGATGTGATATGGTGGGTAACCAATTAGCATCCGTTCGGGGCCTATGCTGACTGATTTGGTATAGGCCCCGGTTGCTTTTGAGGTGATAGAACGCATTTACAGCGACCGATCAAAAACCAGGAAAAGGAGAAATGACTGTGTGGTGTAAGAACTAATTCCGACTGGTATAACTTGTCCGGAGATTTTCCTTGACGCGAAGGTGTCTAATCTGGTAAAAGAGATTATCGGCATCATTGAATTGCTGTTCGTAGTGAGATCAGCCGCTCATATTGGGCTTTTCGAGGAAGGAGGCGGCACAGAATCGAAGTAACTACGCCGAACAAGCAGATTGTAATTACAGCATTAGTCCTTAACGATTGCTTTTGGTGCGTAGCCAAAGCATGATTATTTTAACTACTTTATAAGGAGAACTATCATGTGTAAGAAATTGTCTGTGCTAGCATCTCGTGTATCAAATTTCCGATCAGTCACGCGACGCCCGGAGAGGCCCCCTTCAGTCATCCCAACATCCCGCGTCCTGTGGCTGGTGGCGTTTGCCGTCGTATGGACGATGACCGGGTACGGGGGCATTGCCATCGGGCAGGTCGCCGGCGTGGACGATCCGTCGGACATGGCCGATTCGAGCGGCGACATCAAGCGCATTGAGGCATGGGTGGAGCACAACAACCTGCATCTGACGATGACGGTGTATGGTGTTTTCGCGCCTTCGGTAGAGGATACGCCGGCCGGTATGACCAATCGATACTACTACCATTGGGGCCTCGACACGGACAACAATCCGGCCACCGGTTTTAACAACTCTGAGTATGAGGGCAACGCAACGAACTTGGAAACCCCCATTGGTGCTGATCTGATTATTCAATTCGGCTGGCGCGACGG
>JBARRE010000162.1:0-2249 GCA_049644065.1 Sedimentisphaerales bacterium
TCGAACGCTAAAACAGCGTAACGCCAATCCTATTTCAACAATAGCAGAAGCATTAAGAAAATACATTCAAGCCGGAAACATCCCCATGCTTCCTCCAAGAAACCATGGCACTTGAGTGAGGTGTTACGAAAATGGTAAATCCGTCGGTTTCTCCGGCAGGTGCTGTTTGAAAAAACAAAGAAGTAAAAAGGCAAAAAATGATAATAAATAAGACAATTTCGTCTCTAATATGTAATAAGTAAGGGAAAAACGACGAAAATTTGAGTTAAATTTGAAAAAACAAAGCCAATTTCCGAAAGGTTACAATCCCCTGCAAATTGGCTTTGTTTTGCATAATTGTCTCATAGCCAAAAAGCCACTAACCCACAAAAGTAAGTAACATGCGATGGTACAAAAATGCACAAGGCAAAAGTTAAAAAAAAGGCAAAATTCTACATTATCAATTCTCCATTCGAAATACGAAATATATATGTTTTATACATATTATACTACAACGCAAGTTTATTGTTGGGTGAAATCCGGAAAAATCTCCGTGACTCGTATCTCCCTCCGATTATGATCAGGAAAGGCTAAAAAGCGTATTGAGTATCGTATTTCGTACAGCACAGAGCGGATGAGAGTTTTGATAAGCTGGTGTTGATTAGTGAGTTGAGGGTGATGTCTGATGCATTGTCCGCCACAGACTGCGAGATAAAATTAGGGCTCAATTTCAATAAGGGGTAGGCAGCCAAACGCACCGCCATCGGTCTGGGCTTTCATAAGAGTTTTCATAAGGGCTTCCATATATTCTTTGATCGTCATCCATCTGCCGATCTTCCCATAAGGACAATGCTCGGTTATCTGAATTCGAACATCCCATCAACATCGCTATTAATAAAAGCAGTACAATCGTCAAAATCTTCATCACATCTCCAACCTAAGATTTCCTATTATTCTCAGAGCAATATTAAACTAACAATAAGGATTTGTCAATACTATCTATTAACGTACGATATTTCGCACTATTTGCGTATTCCCACATGATTGGTGCGATTTCATCGCGCCCTACTGCTTTTTATCCTCCGATAAAATGTTAGGAAATCGGTAAACGACTACAATAAAATCCCTGGCGCCGGCCTCTGAGACACGGAATCTCATCTCTACCCGTAATCTGGTCCAGTCCATTCTCTCGCACATCTTTTTGCCCCCCCCCGCAAATTGATTTGCGATGGCTTGTCGAATTGACAATGAGCCAAAAGGATCAAAGAGGGCGAATCTGGGCTTGCATAAAGCTTAATCGGCCATAGTGGATAAGAACTTAATCAAGAAGTCTGGGCAACGAAGGAAAGTTCTGCCGTTTTTAGAAGAGCCTCTCAAGTCTCGCATGCACCCATTCATAAACTTCCTGTGCTGCCTGTCTGGCTTCCTTTGCATCGTCGGGTGTGGGCATCCATGCATCGCCGGGATAACGAACCTCGACAGAGTACGGATTAAGCAGAGCAAGCGTTTCACGGAGGGATTCAGCCAAGGGGTCAAATTCAAGAACCTTCTCAAGAACGACAAATAGATTGTGCGTAATCGGGTATTCATAACCGTGTGCGACGAGAAGTCCCTTGAGCAGTTTTTCCGCGGCTTGTTGGCAGTGGAAGCAGACCGTATCATACGGCACCTTTTGTGCCGCAAGATTGTTGTCCGCGTTTAACAGGTCGCTTTTTGCCTTGTCAAACCATCGTCCGGCATGTTCAGACTGGTTGTCCATACAGTCTCTTGCCCTCCCGCAATACTCTGGAGATGAATGAGAGTTCGAATTCTCGCTCTGTCTCCACTTCCCTGGGAGTGTAAACCAGAATATCCATCGGAAAAGGATACGGCTTAAACATGAGGTGCAGTTGCCGGCTGCGTTTATGCCTTGGCAGATCGCTTTCGGCAATCACCAGCAGATCAACGTCGCTGTTCATTCCGGCCTGGTTTCGAGCGTACGAGCCGAAAAGAACCACCGCTTGAGCTTTGGTTTGTTCTCCGATTTTTCTGGCAACATTTTCGATTTTCTCAAAACTGACCATAATCCAAGAATAATTCTTATTACACCCTATTGCAACAATTTTCCTGCACAGAGAGCTTAAAAAAAAGCCCAGCCGGAAACCGGAAATAAAATAAAACCGAGCAATTCAGAATTCAGTATCACTCGTGACCGAGGAACTTCTTGCCGCAAAGGCTTTTCCACTCGCAGGGGCCCGTGATTCCAAAACCTACTAAATACCATCCCCCAA
>JBARRE010000163.1:0-13611 GCA_049644065.1 Sedimentisphaerales bacterium
GTCCACTTCCAGCCCGTCCAGGATATTTTCGGAGTTGATCGCCCCTAAAGATACAGCCTCTTTGTGAAGCATTTCATAGATGGCCAGTGCCTCTCTGTAAGAGAGACTTTCCTCCGCGTCTAACTTATGCTGAAACTCATTCAGTTTATGTCTGTTTTGTATCATCGTCTATACAAAGCTCGTCGATATCGAAGCCAAACCATCCCGCCGAACAAATGGCAAATTCCGGGTTTCTTCTATTTTATCTTATCGGTTTCCCTGCCGGTGTAAAGCAGTAAATAAGGAAAGAAAGTCTGGCGGCTTGTTAAATGGGCCGGTTATTGTATAATCTGTATTCTATGGCCCCAATAAATGAAAAACTGACGCCTGCTATGAAGCAGTTTCACAGGTTCAAACAGTTGCACCCGGACTGCATACTGTTTTTTCGCATGGGCGATTTTTACGAGACCTTTTACGAGGACGCCAAAACCTGCTCGAAGGTCCTCGGCCTGACTCTGACCAGCCGGAGCAAAGGCAGCAATCCGATCCCGCTGGCCGGCCTGCCCTACCACGCCGTCGACGGGTATCTCAAAAAAATGCTCCAGGCAGGCTATCGTGTTGCCGTCTGCGAGCAGGTCGAAGATCCGAAAACCGCAAAGGGCGTCGTCAAACGCGATGTCGTGCGAATCGTCACGCCCGGCACGCTCACCGACGATATGCTGCTGGACGCAAAGGAGGATAATTTTCTCTGCGCCGTAAGCCTGGGGACAACAAAACATGCTGCGATAAGCTGGGTCGATATTTCGACCGGCCATTTTTTTGTCCAGGAGCTCCCGGAAGAAAAACTGCTCGATGAGCTGCTCAGGCTCTCTCCAGCCGAGTGCCTGCTCGCCGACCGGCGAGGCGAATTATTCGAAGCCGAAACAAAAAAGCTCACCAGGGAGGTCACGCAACTGACCAGCGCCATTATCACCGAACGCCCCGGCTGGTACTTCGATCCCTACCAGGCGAGGCAGAGACTACTCAAGCATTTCGGTACAGCTACACTCGAAGGCTTCGGCATTAGTGACGATGACGAAGGGCTTATCCCCCCTGCCGGCGCCATTATCGAATATCTCAACGAAACGCAAAAAACCACACTCGGCCATATCCGGAACCTCAAGAAAATCAGTCGGCGAAACTTCCTGCAGATCGACCCGACTTCTTTGCGGAGCCTGGAGGTCCTGAGAACTATTCGCACCGAAAGCAGAAAAGGCTCGCTGCTGGAATGCCTCGATGAAACCATCACCGGCATGGGCGCCCGCATGTTCAGGAACTGGCTGTGCATGCCGCTCTGCGACCTCGCCGCTATCGAGCTGCGACAGGACGCTATCGAAGAAATCAAAGATGCCGACGCTAAATTAGCCGATATCCGCAGGCTGCTGACGAACATCTCCGACACCGAGCGAATCGCCGCCCGTATCAGCACTTTCCGCGCATCTCCGAGGGATCTGGTCGCCCTGGCGGCAACACTTCGGCAAATCCCGCTGCTGCGGGACATTCTGCAGCAATTCAACGGCGGCCTGCTTGTGCAGTTAGGCGGCAAGTGTGACAGCATGGATGAATTGGCCGACCTGCTCGAAGCAGCCATCGAGCCGGAACCGCCCTCACACCTTCGCGACGGTGGTGTCATCAGAGCGGGCTTTTCCGAAGAACTCGACCGGCTTCGCTCAATCTCCAAAGACGGCCAAAGCTGGCTGCGAAATTACCAGAAGCAGCAAGCCGAACGAACCGGCATCGCAAATCTGAAGATCGGCTATAACAAGGTTTTCGGCTACTATATCGAGATCAACCACTCCACGGCGGACAAGGCTCCGGCCGATTACGTCCGCAAGCAAACGATAAAAAACGCCGAGCGCTACATTACCGATGAGCTTAAAGAGTACGAGACCCAGGCCTTAAGCGCCGAGGAAAAGGCGCTCGAACTGGAGCAGCAGCTTTTCGACCAGCTCCGCCGTCAGTCTGCCCAGTACGTCGGCCGGCTCCAGGGGCTGGCCGAAACTGTTGCGCAATGCGACTGCCTGGCAGCTCTTGCATATCTGGCCAAACGGCGAAATTACATCCGGCCGAAGATCACCGACGGCGGTCGGCTTATTATTCACGAAGGCAGGCATCCGGTCGTGGCCGAGACCCTTGGTGCGGAATTTGTGCCGAACGACGTCGAGCTCGGTGACGCGGCAGGTGACATTCTTGTGATCACAGGCCCGAACATGTCCGGTAAAAGCACTTACATCCGGCAGGTCGCCCTGCTGGTGCTGATGGCGCAAACCGGCTCTTTCATTCCAGCTAAAAACGCCGAGATTGGCCTAGTCGATAGAATCTTCACTCGCGTCGGCGCTTCGGATGAATTAGTCCGCGGCCAATCGACCTTCATGGTCGAAATGACCGAGACGGCAAACATTATCAACAACGCCACGGATAAATCCCTCGTCATTCTTGACGAAGTCGGCCGCGGCACAAGCACTTACGATGGGCTCTCTCTGGCCTGGGCGATCACCGAACATATTGCAAACAAACTGAAATGCCGGACGCTGTTCGCCACGCACTATCATGAACTTACGGAATTATCCGAACTTTTTGCGAACGTGAAAAATTGCAATGTGGCCGTACGCGAATGGATGGACGAGGTCGTCTTTCTGCACAAAATCCTGCCGGGCGGAAC
Organism: Sedimentisphaerales bacterium; assembly: GCA_049644065.1. Classification (GTDB taxonomy): domain Bacteria; phylum Planctomycetota; class Phycisphaerae; order Sedimentisphaerales; family Anaerobacaceae; genus JAFGPJ01. The sequence goes on from JBARRE010000163.1 coordinate 2,681, forward strand.
GGACAAAAGCTACGGCATCCACGTCGCTAAATTGGCGGGCGTCCCAAAAACGATCTTAGACAGATCAAAAGAAATCCTGGAAGAACTCGAAAGCACCTTCCAAAAAGAAGCCACCGGCGAACACCTCGCTCGCCACAAGACAAAAGAACCGGACAAAGACACCCTCTTCATCCAGAAACATAAAAGCGTGCTGGAGAAACTCGCTTCAACAGATGTCAACAACCTAACGCCGATAGAAGCTATGAACTTGCTAAATCAAATTAAGAATGAAATCAATGAAACGCAAAAGTAAAACTCCGGCAAAAGAGTCAGAATTATCCAACAGTGAATTGTGTAAGGCGGTAAAGCAAAAATCCAACGTTAGAGACGCTCGAATAATCTCGCCTTCTGATGTCGAAACCGCTGCTTGGGTTCGGCTGAAGTGTCAGTTTGGATGTGGAGACTATGGTCGGAGCCTGGTTTGCCCGCCATTTACACCGACAGCGCAGCAGATGCGCGAAGTGCTGGATTCATATCGCCGGGCAGTATTAGTCCATTTTACTGAGGAGGCTCGGATAAAAGCGACCATAGTTGAGCTTGAGCGGGATTTTTTTCTACGTGGTGCCTGGAAGGTTTTCGGAATTGGGGCAGGTTCGTGCAGTCTCTGTACAGAATGCAACCTGGAACAACAGCAGTGCCTAAATCCGCACCATACCCGCCCTGCGATGGAGGCTTGTGGAATCGACGTATTCTCCACAGTAAAAAAAGCCGGCTTTCCTATTGAGGTCGTTCGAACAAAAAGCCAATGCCCGAACTTTTACGGCTTGATACTGGTTGATTGATTCGTTTTAATATTCACAGTTACGTAGGTAGAAAAATTAATGCTCTATTTTACCGGGAAAGGGCAAAACTATGAAAATCACTCTGAAATCAACACTAATCGTTTTGTGTGGTCTCCTGTCATTGCTATCCGGCTGCACGGAGGTCGAAATCACCGGCAGAAAACAATTCATTATTGTTCCCGATTCGATAATGAATTCGATGAGCTTTCAATCCTACGGAGAATTCCTTTCCCAGAACAAGCTCAGCACGAACGCCGAACAAGCCCGAATGGTCAAGCGCATCGGCGGTAGAATCCAAAAGGCCGTCGAGCAGTATTGCACCACAAACAGCATTGAAGACCGCTTAGCAGGCTACGAATGGGAATTCAATCTGGTCGAGGACCCGAACATCAACGCCTGGTGCATGCCCGGCGGAAAGGTGGTTGTCTATACGGGCATCTTACCAATAGCGCAGGGCGAGACCGGGCTGGCAGTTGTCATGGGCCATGAAATCGCCCACGCTTTCGCTAAGCACGGTGCCGAACGAATGGGCCATGGCCTGCTCGTGCAGATGGGTGGCGTAGCATTATCGACCGCTTTGAAAGACCGCCCCGAGCAGACGAAGAACCTGTTCATGCAATCCTACGGTATCGGCACCAAGATCGGTGTGCTAAGCTACAGCAGGACTCATGAAAACGAGGCGGACCATCTGGGACTGGTCTTCATGGCAATGGCAGGATACAATCCCGAAGAAGCCGTCGGATTCTGGCAGAGAATGTCTGCCCAAAAGACAGGAGCCCAACCGCCGGAGTTCCTCAGCACCCATCCCGCCGACCAAACCAGAATCCAAAACCTAAAAAACCTCCTACCAGACGCTATGAAGTATTACAAAAAACAGTGAGAATATTTAAAGCATAAATGGTGATTTGCATGTAAAGGCAGCGATCATCGGACTTTTGAACAGACAGCATCTCGTCGGGAAAACGCGATGAGAAATCCGGAATAGACTTATCAAAGGTCAGATTCTCTCAGGCCGATTGAAAAGCAATATATCATACGTCTCTTAAGGTTAACTTCCCCCGCCCTGGGCGGCGGAGGAGCCGGCGAGGGCGGCGGTGGACCAGCAGGCCTGGAGGTTGTAGCCGCCGCATGGACCATCGACGTCGAGGACTTCCCCGGCGAAAAACAGGCCGGGACAAATCTTCGACTCCATCGTTTTCGGTTCGACTTCGGTGATGTTGACGCCGCCGCGTGTCACCGTCGCCTCGGCAATCGGTTTGGTTCGCACGATTGAAAGAGGCAACGCCTTGATCATTCGAATCAGCTTTTTTCGCACATCCTTCCGGAGACGGCCGGCCTCAAGCTCGTCATCACAGCCCGCCTGCCTGCACAGGACGGCCGAAAGACGCTTCGGTACGAATTCGGCCAGAACATTCGGCACTTTTTTCTTTGTATTTGCGCCGATGCGCTCGGACATCTGCGTTTCAAGCCGGGCTTGCTCGACATGCGGCGCCAAATCCAGCATGATTGCAACAGGCGTCCCGCCGGCAGGCAGATAATCGGTCAGATACCGGCTCATATCCAGAACCGCCGGGCCGCCTATGCCGACGTCGGTAAAGATCATCGCTCCGGAAGCGCTCACCTTTTTGTCATTGAGGCGTGCCGAGATTTTAACATTTTCCACAGCGGTCCCGGCAAGCCGCCCGGGCCAGGTTTCACGAGTCACAAGCGGCACAAGCGACGCTCGGGGCTCGATGATGGTGTGGCTAAACTGCCGGGCAAACCGGTAGCCGTCACCAGTGCAACCCGTCTTAGGCCACGAAAGTCCGCCGGTCGCTACAATCAGCTTTTCGGCACCGATTCGTTCTGTCGAAGCGAGAACAACAAAGGCGCCTGCTTCTTTGGTGATATCGCCGACGCGTCTGCCGTACATAAACGTCACGCCGAGTTTCCCAGCGCGGTCCACAAGGGTGTCCCTGACGTCACCGGCGCGGTCGGTCGCGGAAAAGACGCAGCCGTCTTTTTCAAGCTTCGTTCGCAGCCCCAGCCCGGCGAAATAATCCCGCACATCCTGCGGCGTAAATTGATACATAGCATAACTGAGGAATCTCCCTTTGGCGCCAAACGCGCGGACAAGCTCCCGCGGTGCAGCCTGGTGCGTAAGGTTGCACCGCCCTGCTCCGGTCAATAGCAGCTTTCGGCCGGGGCTTGTATTGGCCTCGATGACCGTAGTGCGGGCGCCCGCTTCGGCAGCGAAAATCGCCGCCATCAAACCCGCCGGCCCCGCTCCGATTATGCAAATTTCTATTCTCATGCAGTTCTATTCCAAAGCTCCGTGCCGGATGTGTATCTCGCGCTCCAACTTGTGTTACATGCGGCTTAAAAAATTGGCTGAGCTTCGGGCCTACCTTAAAGTGGAAATCCGGATTATCCTGGGATCGTCCGGGCCTATTTTCAGGGCCATTTGTCTCTTTGTATCCACGCCGAAATACTCGAAGCCTGCAACCAGAAGATAGTTTACCACATGGCGAAGGTCGCCAACGCTTGTATTGGTCATAGCTTCACCAATCCAGATAACCTGCCCGGCCTCCGAAGCAGAACTGCGGTCGGGGGCAAAGATCTTCATCACAAGCCATTGGTCATAAAGCGTGTCGAAATACGGGACATAACTCGTGTAGCCAAAACTATAATCTCCCCAATATCTATCGTGAAAACCCATAAAAGGACGATGGAGCGGCGTGTAGCCTGTTACCCTGTGTGAATCCAATCCCACATGGAAGGCAAGCCGATAGTCGGCCTGCTCGACGTTAGGAGCCGGGATGTAACCGTGCGATTTTAACAGCATCTCAATCTTGACTTTGATTTCCTTATCGAAGATAGGATTCTGAGAATTCGGGTCCACCATCACATATATCGAAGCCTTATCGCCGATCGGTTTATTGTGTTCGGAAAATCCGTTTACATGTACCCTATATGTTGTCGTGCAGCCGACGGCACAAATCGATATAGTTAACAAAATCATACATAGTTTATTCATCTTGCATCCCTTCAAATCAATTCTGACAAGACGACTTTTACTTCATTGTCGCTACCAGGCACACTTAAGTCAAGCAGGCTCTCAAAGCCGAATCGGCAGAAAAAGCTGTTGAACGGCTCGGACCCAGAGCTTATGATGATTGCCGATGCGTATTTAAGAACTTAGAGGAGACAAGACAATGAAGCATTCACAGATAACTCGCCGTGACTTTTTGAGAGGTGTGTGCGCCGGTACAATTGCAGCCATGGTTCCATTTCGAGGGCAAGCGGCCCAAACAAAGCAGCGGCCGAACATCGTAGTCATCCTGAGCGACGACCAGGGCTGGGGCGACCTGAGGCTCCACGGAAACATCAACATCGAGACGCCTAACATCGATTCGGTGGCTCGGGACGGGGCCATGTTCGAGAGGTTCTTCGTCTGCGCCGTCTGCGCACCGACGCGGGCCGAGTTTCTCACGGGACGCTACCACCCGCGAGGGGGCGTTCGCGGCGTATCGACCGGAGCCGAGCGATTGAATGTCGACGAAAAAACGATTGGTGACACTTTCAAGTCGGCGGGCTACGCCACGGCGGCATTCGGCAAATGGCACAACGGCACGCAATACCCCTACCATCCGAACGGCCGCGGATTCGACGAGTATTATGGCTTCTGCTCGGGCCACTGGGGCAACTACTTCGATCCTATCCTCGAACATAACGGCAAAATCGTCAGAGGAAAGGGATTCATCATCGACGATTTGACCGACCACGCGCTGGCGTTTATCGAGCAAAACAAAAACCGGCCGTTCTTCTGCTATATGCCGTTTAATACGCCGCACTCGCCAATGCAGGTGCCCGACCGTTTCTGGGAAGAGTTCAGGAATCATCCGCTCGGCATGAGGAACAGAGACCCGGAAAAAGAGGAAATCGACAAAACACGCTGCGCCCTGGCGATGTGCGAGAATATTGACTGGAACGTAGGACGTGTTCTGCAGAAGCTCGAAGAATTAAAGCTCGCCGGCAATACTATCGTCATTTATTTCAGTGACAACGGGCCAAATAGCTGGCGGTGGAACGGCGGCATGAAAGGACGCAAGGGCTCGACCGACGAAGGCGGTGTTCGTGTCCCCTGCGTGATTCGCTGGCCCGGACACATCAAACCGAAGACAAAAATATCACAAATTGCCGGCGCGATCGACCTGCTTCCTACGCTGGCCGACATGGCTGGGATTCCGGTCGTCGGCACTAAACCGCTCGATGGCGTCAGTATCAAGCCGCTTCTTTTCGAAGAAACAGAAGCCTGGCCGGATCGAATGATCTTCTCCCACCAAAACGGCCGGGTCAGCGTCCGCACGCAGCGTTACCGGCTCGATAATACGGGCAAACTTTTCGATATGCAGGCCGACCCGGGACAAGACCATGACATCTCGAAGGACAAACCAAAGATTGCCGACAGGCTAAGGAAAGCCGTTGCCAAGTGGAGTCAGGAAGTGCTGCCCAAATCACGAAAGGATGATCGGCCTTTCACGGTCGGTTACCCCGAGTTTCCGGCAACACTTTTGCCCGCACGTGACGGCGTACCGCACGGCAACGTCCGCCGAAGCGCCAGAGCACCAAATTGCTCGTACTTCACAAATTGGACCGGCAAAGAAGACAAAATCACATGGGACATCGAGGTGGCGAACGCCGGGCAATATGAAGCAGTGATTTTCGATACTTGCCCGATGAACGACGTCGGCTCAACGGGCGAGCTGACTTTCAATCAAAGCAGGGTCCGGGGAAAAGTAACCGAGCCGCACGATCCGCCGTCAGTGGGCGCCGAATTCGACCGTGTTGATCGAGGCAGTGAGTCATTCGTCAAGGACTTCCGGCCGCTTGGTCTGGGGACATTTCGATTGGAAAAGGGTCGGGGCGAGTTGACGCTAAGTGCCCTGGATGTTCCGGGCAGACAGGTAATGGAAGTTCGCGCCGTCATGCTTACCCTGTTGAAATAAACGCGTTGGATAAACAAGAATAGAAGATGTTCTGGATCTGTAAAATGCCCGGTCAGCCTAAATCCTATTGGCAGATATCGGCACTACAAACCAGATCAATAGTACTCAAACAAGCGCGTTAGAATATAACAACCTGATAACCCACTTGTCGAGTTAATGGAGAAAAGAAAACACGGAGCGTAGCATCTACGCTCCGTGAAGTCCAACTTTACAGATGAACATCTTATTGCTGCTGCTGAGCAAAAACTTTCCTTCTTTGGAACAGGTATAGAATAACCGCCAATGCGATCAATCCAACGAGCCCGTTTTCGCCCAGGTCCGCAATTAGTGCGGTGAGATTGGGAACGACCCTTCCAACGAAAGGAACCGTCTCGCCGAAAAGGATATGAGCTATAATCCCCAGGGCGACCAGGAGCAGGAATACTTCGGTAATCTCACCAAGCCATTTCTTTACTTCTTCAAGATAATGCATCTTCAACTCTCCTCTTAGAGTATTAAAAAAAGCAGTTAATTAGTGACATCCACGTATTTTTGTTCGGCTTGTCTTTTCAAATTACTTTAATATTTATAGCTAAAATACGTGCCATATACCGGCGGTGCAAATACGCCCGGCTATCCTTTGCCTCGACCAAACATCTCGTAAAAATCGCTTATCAGTATTGAAACAATCGTTAATCGACCACCCTAAGGGCGTGATAGATCCATGAGGATTTCCGTGAATAGTTTTGGTACTTTTTTATCGTCCCAGGTTTGTCATATAGAAAGTTGCAGGAGACTAATAAGGCAAACATTTATGGATAAATACTTTTACCGAACGACCGGCTGTGTCGGGTACATTCCCATTTCTTAACTAATATGTATGTTAAAATGGGGTATATTTTACTTGACCTGAATGGCAAATTGGGGTATTATAAATATATGTTCAGAAGCATTGTATTTTTTGTTTTACGCATATCGCTTATCGCGGCTCTTTGGGCCTTCGTATGGAAGTTCATCGAGCCCAAAACACAGTTCATGCGAGTATTAAGAGCCGCTTTGCTTGTACTCGGTCTGTTAGCTGTTCTGGCGATGTTAAAAATTACAGGACAGTAATTATAATCAGCCCTACACAGAGGACTGGTGACTTTAACAAGCGCAACCTACCGCAATTAAATGAAGTTACTTTGAAAAAAAGGATTGACCTGATCGCACCTGCCTTTGATCCGGCCGGATTGTAAATTCAGCGAACAGCCGATAATATTGGATATCGAAGTATTAATAGTGACTGAAAAGGATACGAATCAACTGGAAGAATTGTTGTGTACTTATGGTGGCCAGTCCTGCCCTTTTATTCCTCGAACCGTCAGATTGGCATCCGGAAATTCATCTCGTGCCGGGCGAATTTCGATAGCCTTCAAGAAGCTGGCTCGGCCGTCAGCGAAGAGGTAGTTCCGCGACCCTTCCCAGCACCACCATCCGCTATCTTCATCAATGGGTAAATGATTGCTCAGCCATTCGCCGAGAAGAATCTTGCCGGAAGGTTTACTTACATCCATACTTCGCTGGGCAATAGAGGGCCGAGGGTTTATATAGGTATCGGCAGGACTATTCATATCGTCAATTTGCTCAGGACTATGGTAAAAAGCCATCGAGTAAGAGTAACTCGTGGACTCATATTTTTCTTTAGCAACACGATCCTGAGGACAGAACAGAACCGACGGATTATTCACATCGATAGGACCACCAATATAAGGTTGGACAAAAGACCGCCAGCCACGTCCCATCCACAGCCAGTAGGACGGATCTGTAGAAACCGGATCCTGGGCGCATGGATAAGTGTTATCGTTGGCACTAAGATACATATCCACAGCCAGGTAAATCTGCTTGAGTTGGTGGGCGCAGCCTACTCTGGCCGCGACAGCCCTGACCTTTCGCAGCGACGGCATAAGAACCGACAGCAACAGCGCGATAATCGCTATGACCACAAGCAGTTCTACGAGCGTAAATCCCAAACGAATTGAACGTCGATTTTCCACGATCTACTCAACCGTAACGCTTTTTGCGAGGTTGCGGGGCTTGTCAACATCCTGACCGCGAAGCACGGCGGCGTGATAAGCTAACAATTGCAGCGGTACGACAGCTAACATTGGCTGGAGAAACTCCGGAGCATCCGGAATCGTAATCAAATGGTCGGCGTATTGGGCGATATTTTGGTCGCCTTCGGTTGCGACGGCGATAATCTTACCACCGCGGGCGCGGACTTCGGAGATGTTGCCCATAATCTTGTCGTACTGCGGCCCGGCGGTAGCGATGAAAACAGCCGGCATACCATCGGCAATCAAGGCAATCGGGCCGTGCTTCATTTCCGCGGCGGGCAGGCCCTCGGCATGGATATAACTTATCTCCTTGAGTTTCAAAGCCCCTTCAAGAGCAACCGGATAATTAAAACCTCTGCCCAGGAAAAGCCAATTGTCCTTATCGATATTTGCCGCCGCAATTTCTTTTATCTGTTCGGACTGCGTCAGTATTGTGCTTATCTTGTCCGGGATTTGGGAAAGTTCGTCGATGTGCCTGTCGGCCTCGTCGCTGCTGATGTGTTTTCTTCTGCCCAATTCGATAGCCAGCATTGTCAGAACCGCAACCTGTGTCGTAAAGGCTTTTGTGCTGGCAACGCCAATCTCCGGGCCGGCGTGTAAATATATCCCCGCATCGGTGGCACGGGCAATGGACGAGCCAACGACGTTGACGACTCCCAGCACTCTTGCTCCCCGCTCTTTGGCTTCCTCTACTGCGGCCAAAGTATCGAGCGTCTCTCCGGATTGACTTATTGCCACAACGACGGTACGGTCCTCGATGATCGGATTGCGATACAGGAATTCACTGGCGTATTCGGTTTCCGCCGGGATGCGCGCTAATTGCTCGAACAAAAACTCTCCCACCAGGCCGGCGTGGAAGGCGGTTCCGCAGGCGGTCAGAATCAGTCGTTTGGTGCGTGTTAAATCACGCAGATATGAAGCTATGCCACCGAGGCGGATTCTGTTATTCTGGCGGTCGATTCGGCCGCCCATGCAGGTTATAAGGGACTTGGGCTGCTCGAAAATCTCTTTAAGCATGTGGTGCTGGAAGCTGCCCAGCTCGATTTGCTCCAACGAAAATTCAATTTCCTGGAGATCCTTGCTGACATTAACATTACCAATCGTCTTGGTATGAAACCCATCCGGACCGATGGTCACCATCTCGTTGTCGGACAGGTAAATTGCCTGGGTCGTATGCTCGACAATTGCCGCCGCATCCGAGGCCAAAATATATTCGTTCTCGCCAATCCCCAAAATCAGCGGGCTTCCCTTTTTGGCGCCGATTAGCATACTGGGAAAATCTGAGCAAATAATTGCCAGGCCGAACGTACCGTGCAGCTCCCGAAGGGCCCGCTGGACAGCCCACTCAAATTTATTCTGCCCGTTCAGTTGTTCTTCGTCTTCGTTGCATTTGGCATAAAAATAGCCGATAAGGCTTGTTATCACTTCAGTATCGGTTTCGCTCGCAAATTCCGCCCCTTCGTTTTGCAGCCACGTCTTCAGTGTTCCGTGGTTTTCGATTATGCCGTTATGAACGACAGCGATTTTACCAGTGTAGTCCAGATGGGGATGTGCATTGACGGTGTTCGGCTCTCCGTGAGTGGCCCAGCGCGTATGGCCGATACCGAATGTCTCAGCAGCGTCAGGCTCGTCCAGAATCTCCTCCAGAACGTTGATTCTACCGCTGGTCTTTTGGATTCTTATCGCACCGCTGCCCAACAGCGCCACACCAGCAGAGTCGTAACCACGGTATTCAAGCCGTTTTAATGCCTCGACAAGGATCGGCTGGGCGGGTTTTTTACCAAGATATGCTACTATGCCACACATTTGTTATTTACTATTTGCCATTTATTATTTATCATTGGTTTTCGGTATATGATCAACATTAGTCCTCTAAACAGTAAACGGTTGAGAGTGGGTAGTCAATATTATTTATGATAGTGGTTATTGATTATAACGTAGGAAATGTAAAGAGCGTGTGCAATGCGTTCAGGCATATCGGCTGCGAGGCGATGCTTAGCAAAGATGCTGTAGCCATTGAAAATGCTACCGGCATAGTTTTACCCGGAGTTGCGGCCTTCGGCTACGCAATCAGCGCCCTGGGGCCCCTTGCAGAGGTAATTAAGAGCGTGGCTTTGGGCGGCAAGCCGCTGCTGGGTATCTGCGTCGGCTTCCAGATGCTCTTCGAGTCGAGCAGCGAATACGGCCGGCATGAAGGCCTTGGCCTGGTGGGCGGCAATGTCGGTCCTATCCCGCCCGGCCGGGTGATTCCCCACATGGGCTGGAACCTGGTCGAACTGCCCGAAAATATGGATTTATTTGCCGGGCTTGGGAATGAAAAACACTTTTATTTCGCACACTCGTTTTGTGCCAATGTAGAAGACGCCAGGGCAAAAATCGCCTATGCTGACTACGGCTTTAAACTGGCTGCATCCGTGCAGAAAGCAAACATATACGGCACCCAGTTTCATCCCGAAAAGAGTGGAAAAGCCGGCCTGAAGGTATTGCACAATTTCGCTGATATTTGCAAAAAAGAAAATAAATAATGCTCACTAAAAGAATTATTCCCTGTCTTGATGTTAAAGATAACCGCGTTGTTAAGGGCGTCAATTTCCTGAACCTTCGCGATGCCGGCGACCCCGTTGAGCTGGGCGCGCGATACAGCGACGAAGGCGCCGATGAACTTGTGTTTCTCGACATAACCGCGACGATTCGCTCCCGCAAGACGATTGTCGAGCTGGTCGAGAAGGTAGCCGAGAATGTCTTTATCCCATTTACTGTCGGCGGCGGAATCCAGACCGTCGAGCAGATCGACGAACTCCTGAGAAGTGGAGCGGAAAAAGTCTCGGTGAACACCGCCGCCGTTGCCAATCCTAACCTGCTCGCCGAAGCGGCACAGCGTTTTGGGAACCAATGCGTTGTGCTTGCGATTGATGCCCGCCGGTCGAAGGACCGCCCCGGAAAATGGCAGGTCTGCATAAAGGCCGGCTCCGAGCCGACCGACATTGCCGCCCACCAGGCCAAGGCCTTCATGCCGGCCGTATTCGCTGCTCGACTCGAAGAGCATC
>JBARRE010000164.1:0-13370 GCA_049644065.1 Sedimentisphaerales bacterium
GCCAGGATGTCGACCATGACTGGACGAACGTTGTCTTCGGCGTATCAACAGGCTTTGATTTAGCTGAAGAACTCGTCCTGACTCCCGGATTGTATCACCAGATCTCAATGGATAATACGGTAAATGATGAGGACGAGACCTGGGTCACCTTAAGTTTGACATACAATTTCTAAAACTACAGAATCATTTACCAGGTAATCAAAAAAGGCCGGTCTTAGAAAACCGGCCTTTTTTTGGTTCATTCTTTCAGGAATTTCCCGCCCTTTAACGTCAATCGGAATGATCCAAGTCCACAGGATAAAATGATATCAAGACACTCTGCCGGCCATAAATTCCACTGTTTCAATCAGGGCATCTTTAGCATCGTTTTGCTTTAGGCCGGCTAATGCCTGTTTCGCGGCAGCGACAAACTCTCGTGCCCGACTACGTGCATATTCTATACTGCCGTATCGGCCAAGAATTTCCAACAGGGCGTTTTTATCGTATTTAGAGTCTCTTCTATCGAGAAACGAATTTATGATCGTGTTTTTTTCACTCTCATCCACTGCTTTGAGCAGATGTATTACAGCCAGGGTCAACTTGTGTTTATCTACGTCACTACCGAGCGTTTTGCCCGTTTTGCTTTCGTCGCCGACTATGTCGAGTAAATCATCGGTAATTTGAAACGCGATGCCGGCATTCAAGCCAAAATCCGCCAACGACTGAGTCTGGGATTCGCTTGCCCCCGACAAAAGGCCGCCAAGTAAACAGGAGCTGCTGAAAAGAACGGCACTCTTTTCGGTGATAACGTCGAGATATTCCGTTTCACTTAACTGCCAATTATGCTTCTGAACGACCTGCCTTAATTCACCTTCGCAGAGCCGGACCGCAGCAGCGGCAATTACGTTGGCCACCTGCGATTCAAGCTCGGCACACATTTTGAAAACGCGGCTTAATAAGAAATCACCCAACAACACAGCGGGCTCGTTGCCCCAGAGACTATTGATTGTCGGCAATCCACGCCGTTGCTTGCCTTCGTCTATCACGTCATCGTGTAACAGCGTGGCGTTGTGAATTATCTCAACAATCGCTGCAACTCTAATGTGCTTGTCTGTGATTTTACCACAGCAGCGACCGGCGAGCAAAACCAGTCCCGGACGAATCATCTTTCCGCTGCGACTGCTGATATGTTCGAGCAATACGTTAATATCACCTGCCTTGGCTCGTGCGGTCAATTGCTCGTTAATCAGGTCTCTGACCTTGTTTAGCTGGTCACAGATCAGCCTGAAGGCAGGTACTTTGCTGTGTGGAGCGGAAACTGGTATATCGCTATGTATCGGTGACTGCATAGTGTGTAACGGATAGCGGATAGGAATTCGAATCTGAGGTCCAAAATACCGGACCAATACAAATACCGATCTCCGCGCCTCTGACAAACGCGATCAAGGCAGCAAAGTTAAAGCAAGTTGAATGCCGTGCAGAACATACGATATTCGAACTTATGCGCTATCTGCTATTTCTCCTTTCCGTGAGCGTATTCGAAGAATTTTTTTCTCAGCAGACTTGTAATCGGTCCGGGCTTGCCGTCGCCGATCATCCTTCGGTCGACCTCGACAATCCCGATGACCTCGGCAGCAGTACCGGTGAGGAAAAACTCATCGCAGACATATAAATCAAATCTCGTGAGATTTTTTTCAACGACCTGAATTTTTTCTTTTTTGGCCAGCTTGATAACGACACATTGCGTTATTCCGGGCAGCGCCCCGGCCTCGGCCGGCGGCGTATAAATCACGCCGTCTTTTACGATAAGAACATTGTCACCGCTGGCCTCGGCAACATATCCTTCATGGTTATACATAATCGCTTCGGGAACATCATTGTCAAGCGCTTCAATCTTGGCAAGGATGTTGTTGAGATAGTTAAGGCTCTTGGCCTGAGGAGGAATCGCCAGAGGGTGATTGCGCACCGTCGTGGCACTTATGACACTCATTCCTTTCTCATAAAGCTCCTCGGGATAAAGCTGAATACTATCGGCAATGATATATATACAACTATTTTTACAGATAAATGGATTCAATCCAAGAGTTCCCACTCCCCGGGTTACTACCAGCCGGACATAGCCGTCGGTAATATTGTTGGCCTCGACGGTCTCTTCGACTGCACCGGCAAGCTCGCTTTTGCTTATCGCTATCGTAAGACGAATCGCCTTGGCCGATTCATAAAGCCTTTTTATATGGGCGTCCAGTTCAAAGACCCTGCCGTTATAAACACGAATGCCCTCGAAGACACCGTCGCCGTAGAGCAGGCCATGATCGAAAACAGTGATTTTTGCATCTTCCCGGCCAACAAGTTTGCCATTAAGCCAAATTTTTAGTGCCATAGATTTTTCCTTATTCACCGCACAAATCACAAATTATTTGAATTCTTGTGCTCTATCTTTCCATCGACCAATGTTACTGTCCGCCCGGCCCTTTGTGCAATCCTTTCATCGTGGGTAACCATTACAATTGTCTGGCCGGCCCTGTTCAGTGTCTCAAGAACATCCAAGATACCATTTCCTGTGGCAGAGTCAAGGTTTCCTGTCGGCTCATCGGCTAAAAGCAGTCTCGGCTCATTCATCAAGGCCCTGCCGATGGCCACCCTTTGCCTTTCCCCGCCGGAGAGCTGATAAGGTTTATGTTTAATCCTTTCAGCCAGACCCATTTGGGCCAGCACTTCCTTCGCTCGGTTTTTCGCCTGTCTTCGGCACGCAAACCAGCCTATTATGCTTTTGCTCGTCATCGCCGGCAGAAAAACATTCTCCAGCACGCTTAATTCATCCAGTAGATGGTAAAACTGAAAAACAAAGCCCACCATTTTGTTGCGGAATCTGTTCAGTTCGCCGGCCCTAAACCGGTTCAAGTCCCGTTTTTCAAACGTTACAACGCCACTGGTCGGCTTATCCAGTGCACCTAATATGTGTAAAAGCGTGCTTTTACCGCTGCCGGAGGCCCCGATGATTGCTACAAATTCGCCCTTCTTGATATTCAAATTGACGCCTTTGAGCACCCGGACTTCGGTAGCACCCATCCGATAAGATTTATGAAGTCCTTCAGCTTTTAGTATGAAATCGTTTTTACTCATAATCAGTTATAATTGGCCAACCTGCAAAGTCTCCACGGGTTTTTGTCTTGCCGCCTGTAAGCTCGGGATCAGCGCACCGACCAGACATGCAGCTATCGCCGAAACGACAATGATTGCCAGAGTCTTAAACTCGACCTGGTTTGGAATATCGCCTATAGCATAAATCGTCCTGTCCCAAAGTTGAAATCCAAAATGTTCAAAAAGCCAGTCTTCTATCGGGTTTATTTTCAGCAGGAAGACCCAGCCGGCCAATAAACCGAAGCCTGCCCCAAGTATGCCCACCATGAAGGCATACCCGGAAAACAATTCGATAATATCGACGTTAGAAACGCCAATGCTTTTCAGTATCCCGATGTCTTTGCTCTTATGGCTGATAATCATATAAAAAACAACCAAAACAATAAAGACCGTCGTAATTCCTACAAAGCCGAACATGACGCTCATCTCCGTTTGCTCATTCTCCATTGGTGCTATGGATGCACGTCTGTATTGTTTCCAGCCCTGGACGGTGACCGTATCGGTGGTATATGCTTGTGTTTCGCCGGCCTTGTCCTGTCTGAATTTCTGCCAGAGTGACCGTACTTTTTCGCACCCGGCCTCGATTTTGACGTCCGGCTTGAACCGTATATGGAGACGGGAAGCCCTTTTAGTTGATCCCGCCATACCGCAGAGCAATTGAGCTTCCTCAAACGGCAGATAAACAACCGAGCCGTCAATCCGCGGTAGGCCGCTGCTCGACTGATCGCTAAAGTAAAAAGTTTTCGTGTTGACCATATCCGTGCCGGCCTGGGCCAGGGCACCTCTTGCGGTCAAAGGAAAACAGCTTATCGAGTAGGGTATTCGGGGAATGTTGGGTTCACCATGATTTCGATTATAGGTGTCTTGAAAGAGCATAAAGTCGCCCAATACGCATCCGACAAGGTTTGCGTCGCCGGCAATCTCAAATGTTCCGGACACATCATCATTATGGTAATACAGGGTATCTCCGAAGCCGGTCGCCTGGCTATGCCTGACCGGATCGATCCCCATAATCTCAGCGACATCGTCCTGATCCGAGCCTCTGCGCCTTTTCAGGGCAAAACTTTTTATTACCGGCGAAACGGCCTCGACAAAATCCTGCTGTTCCATCAAATTTACAAAATCTTCGTAGTATGCAAAACCCACTAATGATTCGGTCCCGACGACACAGTCACCCGCGAAGCGGTGATTTTTTTCTTTGAATTCGTTGACAAGTCCCCCCATGACGGTCATCACCACAATAACGATAAAAACGCTCAGCGCAACCGCCAGTATCGCAAAATACGTGATTCGGCGTTTCAATAAATACCTGGTTGCGAGAATGATTTTGTACATAATTCCATCACATGGAATTTCTAAGATCTCTATTCAGCCCTGGCTATTCGTATCGCAGGATATTAACGGGTTTTGTTCTTGCCGCGACGATGGCCGGTATCAGGGTTCCTATTGCCGCAGCTATAATCGCCATCAATACAATACGCAGTGCCCAGGGCCAGTTCACTTCGTTGGGTATCTTACTGAATAAGTACACACTGCTTTTCCAGAGTTTCAATCCGAATATTATCCTGATCCAGTCTTCAATCGTATTGATATTCCTTGTGATAACGTATCCCAGGACGGTTCCGATACCCGAGCCGACTGCCCCGACGCAGGCGCCGAAACCAACAAAAACAAACGCTACCGAGCTGCTTGTTGCTCCACAACTTTTGATAATCGCGATGTCCTTTTGTTTTAGCCTGACGATCATACAAAATATGCAAAAGACCAGCAGAACAACGCCGAAGCTGATGACACCAAAGATCAACAGCAATATTCCCATTTGCTTCTCATACGCAGCAATCAATCGACTTTGCAACTGTCTGGCTGATTTGATGGCTGTTGATGTCATCAGGTACGGATCCGCGTTAAGCTGCTCTTGAACGAACGTGCGCCATACACCTCGAATCACAGCCAGCGAAACATCCGCTTCGGTATTCTCTGAAAGTTTGATCAGTATTTGACTGGCAATCGGCGATTTTTCGTCGGGGTATAAAATCTCTTGCAGCTTCTCGATCGGCAGATACGCGCAACCGCTGTCGAATTGATAGACTCCCGTTTCAATAATATCCGCGACAGCGAATCTCATGACCTGTCTTTTGAACTTCGGTATTGAGCCGTCTTGGCTATCTTGTCCTGTTACAGTTCCAGTGGTCAGGACAACGGGCCGGCTGAGCATCTTCTCGGCGGCATCGTAATCATATTCATCCGTCTGTTCGTCAGGTTCACCCAGCACACCAATTCCTACAAATCCACCGATTTTTACCGGAGAATCCGGGACATTGAAAGATGGCTCACCTGCTCCTTTGCCCTGCCTGCGCAAAAACTTGGCAAATCCCGTCACTTTCTCTCTACCGGCAGGCTCAATCCCCCAGACTTCCACCGCCCGCACGTTGCCCGGGCCCAGCCACAAAATACCGTAACCCGATATCATTGCCGTTGCAGCCTCGACCGATTCGGTTTGCTCGAGGCGTTCGATCAGCAGCGGGTATTTAGCAAATGTCGTCGGTGGAATCAGGACAACGTCGCCGACCGCTTCGACGGCCGATCGTTCGAATGTACCGATGAAACCGGTAAACAGGCTTGCGACAACTATCAGCAACGACACGGAAAGAGCGACTGCGGCAATACTCAGGAAAACGATTTTTTTCTTGCGCAGATATCGCAGCCAAAGGAATAACTTAAGCATAGTATTAGCCGTCAGTACTTAGTCGTCTATATAACCTCACGTTTCACGTGGTGTATTATGCGGGATTAAGTCCTAAGTTTTTGCAGGTCTTAGAAGAGGAAACAGCACCACGTCACGGATACTTTCAGCACCGGTAAGCACCATTATCAACCTGTCGATTCCGATTCCCAATCCGCCGGCCGGAGGCATGCCGTATTTCAGTGCCGCTATAAAATCGCTGTCCATAGTCGCCATTGTCTCTTCCTGTCCGCGAAGCTGGATATGGAAGTTTTCTTCCTGTATCGCCGGATCATTCAATTCGGTATAGGCGTTTGCCAGTTCCATTCTGCCGATAAATAATTCAAAACGTTCGGCGTATTTCGGATCGTCTTTCTTACGTTTCGTTAAGGGACACAACTGGGCCGGATAATCTATCACAAAAGTCGGATTGACAAGATTATTCTCAACTGTAGCCTCAAAAACTTCGTTGGCAACTACCACGTCGTCCATCTGAGCTTCGTCCAGTTCGAGCTTTCTGGCTTTCGCTCTGACGGTTTCTATATCGTCAATATCGCAGCCGGCGTATTCTTTCAGCAGGTCTGCGTATTTGGCCCGCCGCCAGGGCCGGGTGAAGTCGATTGTGAGTTCACCGAACTGGATTTGTTTTCCGTCGCCGTGTTTTTCCAGGCAAAGCGACACGACCTCTTCGGTCAGATCCATCATCACATTATAATCAGCGTACGCCTGGTACACTTCTATCATGGTGAATTCCGGATTGTGTTGCCGACTGAGTCCTTCGTTGCGGAAATTACGGTTTATCTCGAAGACCTTTTCCATTCCGCCTACGAGCAGTCTTTTCAGAAACAGCTCCGGCGAAAT
This sequence comes from Sedimentisphaerales bacterium, assembly GCA_049644065.1. GTDB lineage: Bacteria > Planctomycetota > Phycisphaerae > Sedimentisphaerales > Anaerobacaceae > JAFGPJ01. Next base: position 6,704 of record JBARRE010000164.1, read on the forward strand.
CCGCAGGAACAAATCCATATCCAGGCTGTTATGATGTGTGATAAAAGGCTTGGCCGCAGCTCCGCCGGCGACGGTTTGCATCATCGGCGTCTCAACTTCCAGGAAATCTCTGGATACGAGAAACTCGCGAATGGTTGTGACGATGGCGCTGCGAGTCTTAAATCGCTCCATTACTTCGGGATTGGCCCACAGGTCCACGTATCTCTGCCTGTAGCGCTGGTCGATATCCGCCAGGCCGTGAAATTTCTCCGGAGGGGGCAGCAGGCATTTGCTCAGTAGAACGACCTCATCGACCCATATTGTGATTTCACCTGTTTTGGTCTTGCCTAACTGGCCTGTGGCGCCGATGATATCGCCAAGCTCGAACAATTTAACTAATTGCCACTGCTCAGCCAGCAGCTTCTTGCTCAAGCCGACCTGAATGGTTCCGCTACGATCGCGCAACGTCATAAAAATGAGCTTGCCGATATCTCTAAGAAGCACGATCCTGCCGGCACAATTCGCCCGCTGTTCCGTGTCGTCATTCTTAAATCCGCTCTTTATATCCTCTGCCGGCTCGGCGCCTTGGTACCTATTCCCGTATGGTTCGATGTCCAACTCTTTAATACGGGCCAGCTTTTCCTGCCTTTGCCGTTCGAACTTGCTTACATCTTCTGCCTTTGACAAATCAATACACCTGTAATAAATGAAAAGTTATCGACACAGAAGTCAATTAACCAGATTCGCCCGGGCGAGAGTTTCATCCTGGATTAATTTGCTCTGAATAATCAACAGACCGACCGCCAATTGCGGATCGGCGGCGAGAGTTTCTTCGATCGTACGCTTTTTAAAGTCGTCGTTGGTGTTGTCATGGTTGGCGTTCACCAGCACGTCATTGTCCCTCTGGACCTCTATCATTTTTTTGAGCTCATCGCTTCTCAATTCGACCTCAACGTTCGGCGCAACACCCCAATCTTTCCTGTCCAGTTTTTCCATTTCATCTCGGCTTTCAACCCTTTGACCGGAGGGCAGATGGTAGTACGCCATTGTATATTTCAACTGAGCGCCTCCTCCGAGATAGCCTGTTATCCCTTGCACACTGCCTTTGCCGTGAGTCCTGGTCCCCACCAGGATCGCTCTTTTGTATTTCTCGTCTGCCAATGCCCCGGCGACAATTTCAGAAGCACTGGCTGAGTTGGAATTTATTAATATGACGAGCGGATAATTCGGATGTGTTCCTTTCTCCTTTGCCATTTCGTAGAATATTTTACCGGAACCGGATTGCCTTCTGACTATAAGACCGTCTTTGATGAACATGTCAACCACGGCAACCGCACTGTCTAAAAGCCCGCCGGTGTTGTATCGCAGGTCCAGAATCAGTCCCTTTAAGCCCCTATTCTCAAGGTTGAACAATACTTTTTCCAGACCCGAAGCTGTATCGGAAGAAAAACTGGTGAGGCGGACAAGGCCGATCTTGTTCTTCTCATCGATCATATGCAGCCACTTACCTGCCTGGGACCTTTGCCAGCCGCGAACTGTTGGGACAATAATAGTGTCTCTGGTTATGGTAACATCAAACAATTCGTCATCGACCTTCTTGTCGTCACTCGAACGTCTTACTTTCAATTTCACTTTAGTTCCGGCCGGCCCCTTTATTTTTTTTGCCGCACAAAAGAGGGACATGTCCTTTGTTTCAACCCCGTCTACCTCTTCTATTACGTCACCTGCATCAAGATTGGAATTGAATGCCGGAGTGTCAAGCAAAAGGCTCGATACCGTCAGCAATCCTTTTTGTTTCGAAATCTCGATTCCAATACCCATAAACGCACTGGTCATCATCTGTTCGAAATCCTGCACCTGCCTGGGCCAGACGATTACCGTATAAGGGTCAAGTGTAGAGAGAGCTGCTTCTACGAATTGTGCGATAAGCACCGTCCGGGGCAAATTTATTGTTGATTTGTTCAGATCGAGGACATTGTCAAAAACGTCTAAAAATTTGTTCTTATCGAGCCGTGCGAGTCCGCCTGAGGCGGATTTGGCTTCATCCAGCAGTTTTGTTAGACCATCCGACCATGTCGCAAGCTTCTCGGGATCCAAAGTGCCCTTTATTGCATTTAAGCTGCCTTGATCATCATTTTCTGAGTCCTCGCTCAATCGGGATGATGTAGATATAACCTCTGCCAGCAATTTACAGCGTTCAATAGCTTTGGTAGCTATTTCGTTGTAATTGATAATGCTGACGTAATTTGAATTCAGGAAATTAATCGCCCGAACAAACAGCTCTTCCTTCACTCCCTGGAAACGTTCCTGGCTGGTCTCACAAGGGCTGTCCTCAAAAGCCATTGCGATAGTGGCCTTATCCAGAAGCTGCTGGGCGTAATTCGAATATCCCTCATTATTTGGATCGATTACCGTCAGCCATCCGTAGCAATTTGTATATGCCTCGAGCCATTTACCCTCAACCTCGTATTCGGCGGCTTTGTCTATCGCTTTTTGCATCACTTCTTTCACAAACGGATCAGACAGGAGCTGCTTTTTTTGTGCCTCGTCTGAAAATTCGCCGGTTTTGACAATAACCGAGAGTATCGAAGTGAGATCATCCGCTGAGTTTGCATCGTTCACGTCGTTGGCCTCTGCCGGAGCCTGAAATTTTTCCAGTTCTATGAGTGCCTCTGCGTATGCAGCTTCTCGGGCTAACTGACGTTCTTGACTGATATTCTTGTATTGGTCGACAACCTGCCATAACCGGGGGACAGCCTTACTGAGTTGAGCCGGGTCGTCATTGCGGCTTTGTTTTATCAACTCATCGGCGGCATCGAATTGACCCTCGTAAATCAGCTTACAAGCTTGCCCGATAACACCGGATTCAACTGATAGAGATTCGGCAGCTTCGCTTGTATAGGCGGCCAACGACAATACTATCGTTACCAGCCAGAACAGTCGTATCAAATTGCGTATTACGTGTCTTTTGTCTTGCATTTTGTATCAAACCTAAAATTTAAATGTTAAAATCCGGAACAAATTATAAACTCTGATGCCTTTGAGCTTCAAATCACCCTTTTTTAGGCGATTTAAGTGTTGTTCATCCGGCATTGCTTCGGATTTCGTTGTTCCTGCTTCCTGCTTTTCATTTACACTCGGCCGCCTTGCCGGCACAACCAAGAACGTGCAGTTTGTGCTTGACCATTTCTTTAATAGCATCTCTGCCCGGTCCGAGGTACTTACGCGGGTCAAATTCCGCGGGCTTTTCTGCGAATACCTGCCTGATTTTAGCGGTCAGGGCAAGTCGCAAGTCCGTATCGATGTTTACCTTGCAGACGGCCATCTTTGCTGCCTCGCTCACGGCTTGTTCCGGAACACCCATCGCGTTCGGCATATTGCCGCCGTATTTGTTGATTAGATCTACGAACTCCTTCAGCACACTGCTCGAACCGTGCATTACCAGCGGAAATCCGGGCAGCTTGTCGGCGATCTTCTGGATAACGTCGAAAGCCAGCTTCGGCTCTTTCTTGAACTTGTAGGCCCCGTGGCTGGTGCCGATCGCTACAGCTAAAGAATCAACGCCGCTTTTCGCGACAAACTCCTCAACCTGATCGGGGTCGGCTAAATGTTGGGCGATATCATCGTGATCTACACCGACAACATCCTCTTCGATTCCGCCCAATTGGCCTAACTCAGCCTCAACGACCACACCCCTGGCGTGTGCATACTCTACGACCTGCTTGGTAATCGCAATATTTTCCTCTAAAGACTTACTTGATGCATCTATCATCACTGATGTAAAACCGTCGTCAACGAATTGCTTGCAGGTCTCGAATGTATCGCCGTGGTCGAGGTTTATCGCGACGGGGATATCCGGATTTTCCTCAACGACCACATTAATAATTGCCTTGAGATAACTGTTTTTTGCATATTCGCGTGCCCCCCTGGAGATCTGCAGAATCACCGGAGCTTTTTCTTCGGCCACGGCGTCAATTATGCCCTGCGTGATTTCCATATTATTCACATTGAACGCCCCAATTGCGTAGCCGTTCTTGTATGCCATTTCAAACATCTTTTTGGTATTAACCAGTCCCATAATAATCTCCTTAAATGCCAATAATCCACTGGGCTTCTGCAAAGCTTTAACCAGGCATAGCCAGTACCCAAAAACTCATTTGTGCCGGCCTGCAAAGTTGAAGTCAGGCACACTTTGAAAAGGAAAAAATGTCGCTGGATTTTCCCTCTTCAAATAACAACGGACCTTGGAAAAAGATCCAATCCGATTATTCGAGGAAATCGAAAAAACGGATTTCCATAAATAATAAATGTTCTACTTAAATTATGCAAGTTTTTTCATATCTTGGCAATCTACCGTCAATAGCCTGCCGAACCGCCCAGTCCAATGTATCTGCTTTCTCCGATTGCAAGCCCCGGCACACCCTGGGGCCATAAACTAAAAACAATAGATTGTCTGTCCAGCGATTCATCCGCACTAAAGGTCAGGCCCCAGTAAAGCCTGTGATATTGCCGAATCAGCGTTATATCACTTCGTACTGTTGTCCCATAGTCAAAATCAAGCTGTTGTGAATAAACCACGGTATATCGCGGATCAAGTACATAAGTAATCGCGAAGGTAAACGCGTTTGAGCCATATTCGCCATTGCCGTTATCGAGGCGTTTTAAATATCTGCTCCCTATATAATACTGTAAATTAGGCCATCGCAGGTGCGAAAAACCGACATTAAATTGCTGCACGACCCCGCTTTGCATGTCATAATTCATATCGGACAACACAGCCGTAGTGTCGCTCAAAAGCCAGCTATAGTCGGCTCCGACATAATTACGCCTCGGACCGAATAAATCGGTGCCGCGCCTGTCTTGCTGTGGAATTACCTGGCTAAACGTATTTATCGGCGGAATAAACGGTTTATTCCAGATAAATTTATCAGCCCCGGCCGATGCGTCGCCTGAGTCGTTGACCCACGTAACGTCCATATCCAGCCGCATCCAGTCAACGTTCCGTTGTTTATCATCTAAACCGCGTTTCGTTTGCAGCCGCTGTGAGATACCTACGTTCAAAGTATCCCTCTGTTCGATAACCGATTCGTTTTGAGTATAAGTAACAGCCGTCAAGTACGGCTTTATTAAGTGCCGCATCTGGTTCAAATCCCAGAGTTCCGATTTAACATTGGGGTAAACCTTCCAGAATGGCTGTGTTGAAGCACGAATTCCGGTTTCGCCAAACCAGACATTCTCTTGTCCCTGGGCCATTCCGCCATCAAGTTCTCTATAGAAGCCCAATCCATCTTCATAAGCTACGGTTCCGGCAACAAATGGCACGATTTTTGCCTTGCCCATCGTCATCGGCATATCAATCTCGTTTCGCGTCGTAGCAAACGAAAAGAACTGCTCTGAGCCGGGATCGATATAAGATGAATCGTATCGTTGGCGGAGTCTGCTGACCTGAGTATCGCTGTAGAAAGTCAGCTTATCGTCAAAAAACGACTGACCAGTCCAGTGGAATTCGGCGCTGGGTAATTCTTCCAGCGTATTGACAAAATCGTTGATTTGTGCCTTACCCAAAAAAGAAAGGCCCCAGTTGTCCTCAATACGCTTAGCATGAAGGAGCGTTTCCTGTTCCTTGCTGACGTTAAATTCTCTTCGATAAAAACTCTCTAAAAAGTTTTTATCGGACAAATAACTGGTTTCGGCGGTAAGCTGCCAGTTGTAGGGCAGGAACTGCCTGTGCTGCCAGTGGAAGCGCCCGCGCAGTTCTTGTTCCGGCTCAAGATTTTTGCGTACTCTACTGAGCCGGTCCTCGCCGGAATCGTGAATCACATAACCTAAAATCCTGCCGAAATAGTTCTCTCTTGTGTATTCGGTTTCTATTCCTCCGCCGAAGCCGCGTTCGCTATAGTAGTCCAGCGCTAAAGTGCTGTCCGTACCTTCCGGCTCCTGCAAACCTAACAGCCGGGCCAGGTACCATCGAGTCTCACTGAACGTTCCCCAGATGCTGTCATGGCCCAGATTTATGCTTTTAATCGGTAGATCGGGCCTTTGCATATTGCTCCGTATGAAAGGCCACTTGAAAATCGTCTTGTCATACATCTTCAAACGCACATCATGCATCTGTGCATCGTAACTGCTTTTGGAAACTCCTCCCTGCTGTTCATCGGCAGTGGTCGTATCAGTAATTGTTATATTCGAAGCGTTAAACGAAATCTGAGGCAGGTAAAACTCACTGGTCGTCAAAGTGATGTCATCGGCGGCGAATTCATTTTCCGCCATCTGCCTGAGCTTTGCCGCCCTGAGATAAATCGGAATCCCTTCGAGTGTGTCGAAATTCCTCATTACCGCATTTAGAGCAATCGCCTTTTTTCTCTGAAAATCGTAGTATATCTCATCGGCCCGAATCGTTCGCTGTCCATTAGTCATCACAATGTCGCCGGACATATAGATTGCCTGCGCGCCGGATAGAATATCTTCGGTCCCGCTTTTGCGATCGCCCGCCGGCAATTGCTGCCCGGAGAAAAATATAACCGCATTGTCGGCCTGTAATTCCAGCAGCCCGCCTTTTTCATCCTGCTTCTGGTAGATATAGAACCTGCCGATTACCGTTAAGATCTTCTCCTTATCGTCCCCCTTGACCTTTGGAGCAGCTTCTCCGGCGGGTGACAAGATAAGCGGATACTCAAAGCCCGGCTTC
>JBARRE010000165.1:0-2439 GCA_049644065.1 Sedimentisphaerales bacterium
CGCTCGAAGATTACACGCCGGTGCATGATTCATTTCTGGATCAGTTCCACAAGGGTAAGATTAGCGAAGAGAGATTCTGGCAGCAGATAACCGGTAAGCTGGGCAAATCGATGCCGCCAGCGCAATCGCAGTGGTATGAAGCTTTCCGTTCGGCCTATGTGCCGAAACAGGAGATATTCCGTCTGGCTTCTTCGCTGCACGATAAGGGTTATAAAACAGCGCTCTTATCCAATACGGAAATCCCGGCGGTAGAGTTTTTTCACGAGCGGGACTACGATATGTTCGATGTGCTCGTTTTTTCGTGTGTCGAGGGCGTTATGAAACCCGAACGAAGGATCTATGAGATTACGCTGGAGAGGCTCGGTTCGAAGGCAGAGCAAGCAGTCTTCATCGACGACAGGCAGGATTACATACGAGGAGCTGAAGGCGTTGGATTAAATACAATTCTTTTTCAAAGTATTGATCAGGTTAAGAATGAATTGACCGAGCTGGGAGTGGAATGAATTACTAATGCAGTTTTCAAAGGCCTTGGAAAACGATGGGACCATTTTGCTCGACGGGGCCATCGGTACGGAATTGGACAAACGCGGCATAATGGGCCGGGCGAGCAATAATCTCGATGCTCCTCAAGCCGTGCTCGATATCCAGCGAGAATATGCCGCATGTGGATGTGATGCCCTGACGACAAACACCTTGACGATGAACCGTATCTTTATCGAGACGCATAATCTCGGCGTTTCCGTGCGAGATGTAAACAAGGCTGGTGCCGAACTGGCGCGACAGGCCGCGGGAAAAGACCGATTTGTCCTTGGTAATATCAGCTCGACAGGTCAACTGCTCGAACCTTACGGCACCTATAAGGAAGCACAATTCTACGATGCGTTCAGGGAGCAGGCCGGCATCTTGGCGGAATCGGGAGTTGACGGATTTATCATCGAGACGATGTTTGATTTGCGCGAGGCGCTGTGCGCCCTTCGTGCGTGCAAAGAAAACTTCTCGTTACCTGTGATTTTCTCGATTGCATTCACGACTGAAGAAAAAGGCGGCAGGACGATGATGGGCGACTCCGCTGAAAAATGCGCAAAAAGTCTTACGGACGCCGGGGCGGATGTCATCGGCGCCAATTGCGGCGATCTCGACCCGGCTCAGATGGCGGTTATTATCTCTTTCCTCAAGTCGGCAACGACACTTCCCGTTCTGGCGCAGCCTAATGCGGGCAGGCCCAAATTAATTGGTGACAAGACGGTGTTTGAAATGGCCCCGGAGTCTTTTGCGGCAGGGATTGCCGAGTGCCTCCATGCCGGGGCGAAGCTCGTGGGCGGATGTTGTGGAACATCGCCCGAGCACATTCGTGCTGTGGCTGGCTTGCTGGAAAAGAGATAGAAAAAATTGAGAATGTTGCTATAAATAAGCTCAGCGAGTGGTCACAGGGCTTGTTTTTGTGAAGTTTTCTCGAAAGCTGCAATAAATCCTGCACTCGAATCCGTCTATATCCCCTAACAGAGAGAATCCATGCATTAGAGCACAAATAAAGTCTGATTTCGAAAGGAGTACAAGATGTTAAAGAAGATTATGCTGGCGGTTCTGGCGGCGGCGTTATTATTGGCGGTGGTTGAGAGTTTAACGGCCCAGCCGCCCGGCAGAGGTTCCGGCGGCAGGCGGGGCGGGGGTATTTCGGCTCCTCAGGGGCATGCGCCTTTGCCGGCTAACGAACAAGAGAAAAAGATTTTGAGCGTCCTTGAGGATATGGACCAGAACCAGAGAAGAGGGATGATGAACGTGCCGCAGGAAGACGGCAGAATCCTGCGAATGCTAACGGAGGCCATTGGCGCCAAGCATGTTGTCGAGATTGGCACGTCCAACGGGTATTCCGGCATCTGGTTCTGTCTTGCCCTGCGGACCACGGGTGGAAAGCTGACCACTCACGATATCGATGAAGGCCGGGCTTCATTGGCCCGTGAGAACTTCAAGCGGGCCGGCGTCGATAACATGGTTACACTTGTCATGGGGGACGCCCACGAGAACATTACGAAGCTCAAAGGGCCCATTGACGTCGTCTTTATCGATGCGGACAAGCCCGGTTATGTCGATTACCTGAACAAAATGCTGCCGCTGGTGCGTCCGGGCGGACTAATCCTGGGCCACAATGTTAACATGGGATCACAGATGCAGGACTACATCAAAGCCATTACCACCGATCCGAACCTGGATACAATTTTCCTGGGCCAGGGGCAGGATCTTAGTGTGACACTCAAGAAGCGCCAGAGCAAATAATCAGATTGTGGTTCTTGATATAGGTGGCGTTAAAATAGCTCTGAGAACGTTTTCTTCATATTTTTGTGGAAATTTCCGACGAATCGCAATAAAGTTCCCTCTTGGATTTGTCTGGATTAGTCCATGTTAGGCGTGGTAGAACTATAAGTAATCGCGATTAAGAAG
>JBARRE010000166.1:0-6955 GCA_049644065.1 Sedimentisphaerales bacterium
GTACTGTTGGATAGCGCCACATAGAGCGGCTCAGGAGCGTTGCTCACGATGCCGATATCCTGATTTGCCCACTGCGTACCTGCCGTGCCGGTAATCGTAACGTTGGAGAATACGGCCTCGCAAGTCAGAGCTGCGTCATGGCTGGTCAGCGCCAGGCCTATATAGACATTCGAACTCATGGTGATAGTCGGCCTCCATACTATTGACTGCCAGGTGGTCCCGTCAGCCGAATAGTAACCCCTGAAATTGCCGGAGACATCACGCTCTAATTTAATCCAATAGGGCGCAATGATTGCCATCTGTTCGGGTGTTGCCACTGCAGTGTCGCTCGTGGCGTCAATCGCGGTATCCGTCCGCGCCTGGAATCTGCTGCCTTGTGTGGGCGTACCGTCGGCATTTGTTGGCGTAATATACACTGCGGCAAATTTCGAGCCCGGATCCAGCGTCTCGCGAATCATCACACCGGCCTTGGCCCATGTGTTGGTATTTTCAACGCTCTCGACCTTCGCTATGATTGTACCCGGACCTGTAAGCGTCTTGAAGGCAAAGTGGAACTCGTCGGCATCGCTCCAGATATCCGTGCCTGTTGCGGTCATTGTATAGGTGCCGAGCGGCGCTTCTATGAAGCTGCCGACGGAACCCGGGTTGCCTCTGAACCACAATGACAGCTCTCCAATGGCTCCTTCTGTCCAGTCGCGCGGGGCAGTTAACTTCAGCTCCGTCTCTGAATACTTCGAATAGCCTTGTTTATTATTATCGTAGTTAAACGGTAATGACTGGTTGCCGCCGTGAACGATTGTCTCCTCGGTATAAGAACCAGTAGATTCGTCACCGACGGCTGCTCCAGTGCCGTTGCCGGCAAAGTAAGGGTCGACACCCGTCACGCCATAACCAAGCCCATCATGCCATGCGTACCATATCTGGTTATCACCGTCATCGTAACTCTCGAAATCTTCCACGAGAACGAAGTCCGCAACAGTAAAGCTCCAGATACGACCTTTGCTAATCGTCCCATCGGTATTGTACTGGTCGATACGCCAGTAGTACGGTCCACCGCCCCATTCGACACCTTCAGGCGGCGTGTAGGCGGTCGCGTTCTGTCGGCCCCGATAGATGTCCGGCGTAGAAGTATTCGCATCAACTACGGCGGCTTTATCGGTTCCGAAATAAACATCGTGTTCCGATGCCATATCGCCAGGCGACCAGGTCAGCGGCGTCGCATCTTTGATATTCGGTCTTGCCCCATTACTCGGATTGGGCTTCCAGGCAACAAGCGGATCACCACGCATCGTCTCAATAATCTCCGCTACGGACAGGACTCGGTCGTAGAGCCTCACATCATCGAGTGAGCCGATATAGAATCGCTCGCTGCTGTTAGGACTACCCAGGCGAAGACGGCCTGAAAACCGGAAGTTGTTGCCCGTATGGTCCGCCGTGACAGGCTCGCCTCCGTTAATATACACCATGACCTGCCCGTTGATGTCCCATGTGGCTGCAACATGCTGCCATGAGTTATCGTTGACCGCGGCAGTCTCGGCACTTGTGTCAGCATCGGCGAATTCGATAAAGCATTCGACAATACCACCACTGTCGATGTTGACGTGCATCTCGTTCTCGTCGCCATAGCCGTTGCCGCCGGTGCCGTCGGAACCGTAAATAATCATACCTGCGTTCGTTTGTTGGGTTTTGATCCACATGGTTACCGAGCCGGCGTCCGAACCGACCAGGTCGGTGGGCAGCTCGATATAGTCGGTACCGTTGAACTCTATCGCTCCGCCGTCGAAGCCCTCTACCCACTTCGGGTCACCTACTATCGTACCGTTATTGCCGTGTCCGGACCAGTCAATCGCGGTTGTGCCGGATGTTGTATCGAGCTTCCACCAGCCGACAAGATTCGGATCGGAAACGGTGATTTCGGGTAATGTCTTGAAACTCCATATCTCGCCTTTATGCATTGTTACGCCGTCGAAGACGTCGACTCGCCAATAGTAAACTGTGTCCAGCTCAAGGTTGGCGGGAGTATATGTCGTGGTTGCCTGGGGAGGAGCCCCGGCTGCATTGTTGACCGCATCGAAATCATTGCCGAAGTATGCATGATGCAATTTCGTATTTAGACCTCCCTTCCAGTTGAGGATTACATCAGTGGTGATAAACCTGGCATTGTCAGGCGGGACCGGATCATAGGCTTTCATGGGCGGAACCGAGAAGCTCCATACATTGCCTTTGTGTTTCAATTCATCTGATTCGACCTCGTCGACGCGCCAGTAGTAAGTTGTGCCGGTAACCAGGCCATCCGGATAGGGAAAGCCGGGGAAGCCGGTAACGAAAAAGGCTGTGGCATGGTTGCCGCGGAACGTATCGCCGGCACCGTCGTTCACGTCGGCAGAATTTTCACCCATATATACATCATGCGAAACTGCTGTGTCTCCCGCCGTCCAGGAAACGGTCGCCCACGTATCCAAATATAGGCTGCCGTCAGCCGGGACGGGATTATAAGCCTTCAAGCGTGGACCGCGCCAGCTCTCAGGCGGACCGGCACCGGTCGGCGTGTAATCGGGATTCGTAGTTAAAAGAATCTTGTCGATTACGGAACCATCCTCCCGCATCCAGATGTTTACAGTGTGGGTGCCCGTGGTGGTCACATCGAAGGAAATACGCTCGGGATCCTGATATGCGGTATTGGTCCAGGTGTAGTTATTGTTGAAACCGCCGATACGGTCAGCCGTGGCAACGGCCTCTCCATCCAGACCTGAATGCATAGAATCGGAATTACCGTCCAGGCCCCAGGCGAGCACCCAGACGTAATATGTCCCGGTCTCTAAGAAGTTGACTTCGTAATCCAATCTCGGACTGTTCGCTAAGAAATCCGCTGGATCATTGGGGCCGGCACCGCCGGCCGGAGTTGTTGGTGTTGACTGCATTGCAAAACCGCCGCTGAATCCACCCGGCGGCGAAAAACCGCTCGCCGATTCTGTGATGAGCTCCCAGGTGTGGGGAGGTCTCGGAGTGTTCTCGTCGAAGTTCTCGGCCTCGATCGAAACAATACCATCGGGACCGGTATCCTGCTGGTACGGGTCCGCAGTCGCCACACCCCCAGTCAGGCCAAGTACTAAAACAATACAAATCGTGTAAATCAATTCTCTGTACATAATAGTCCTCCTTGTAATAAGGATTAAAATGATCATGCTTCGGCAACAAACCAAAGCGGCCAATATTTATTTTTTGCTTTTTTTATAATATTACGCATCTGAAAATTTTACGACCTGAGTCCACCTCCTTTCTTCGAAGAACTGACTATGAACCATTAATGAAAAATACAAGAATCTTTACTGGAAATAACAGAATTTAACTTGAAATTCCGTGCTGCAAATAGCAAAGCCTATATCAGAATTCTATGCCGGCTATTTGTCCTCAAAGATCCATAATCCACAGATTTAATTGAACGACTCTTTATAGCAAATTAGCACCCTTTTTGTCAAGAGAATTATAGGACGGAATTCCGCGAAAGATTATGCGTTCCGTCTGCACTTCACTATAGCGTTAAATTTCATTGCAAAACCGGCCTCAAATCGTGTAACATGTTTTGAACTCACAACTACGAATAAAGTATGAAGTTTTGGAGATTAGAATGAAGAAAAGGATTTTGCTCTCGGTATTGCTACTCATTGTCGCTTTTACTTTCGGCTGCAGAACGCCCGTGAAAGAGGCCAAAACGCCTTATGACAGACCTCTGCCGCCCGGTCAGTGGGCGTTGCGGAAGATAACGAATCCTCACGAAATTCCCGATTTTACGATGGCCTGCCTGTCTCTGACCGACCTGCGAGAAGCCATCGACAACAGCCGGAGTTATCTTAACAAGCCATCCAGCCGGCAGTTTTTTCCTGTCAGCGGAATCAGCCACCGTCGGGCGCTTGAGAGTCTGGATGCGTTCGCCGACCTGCTGGATTCGGGGCTTCGCGGCCCTCAATTGAACCAGACCATTCGAGAGAAGTTCGACGTCTATATATCGATCGGATGCGACGATAACGGCACGGTTCTGTTTACGGGCTACTATACACCGATCTTCAACGGCTCGCTCACTCGCACCGGGCAATTCACATATCCGTTGTACAAGCAGCCGGACGATCTGATCAAAGGACCGACCGGCGAGATACTCGGCCGAAAAATGTCCGATGGGACGACCACCCCTTATCCGCCCCGAGCCGTCATCGAAAATTCGGGAATGCTCAGGGGCAATGAATTGGCCTGGCTCAGCGATCCGTTCGAAGCATATATCGCACACGTGCAGGGCTCGGCCAAACTCCAGCTACCCGACGGCAAACTGACCACAATAGGCTACGCCGCCAACAACGGGCATGAGTACGAAAGCGTCGCCCAGGCGCTGGTCAGGGACGGCCGAATCCCCGGCGACAAAATCAGCCTCTCGGCAATGATAGATTACTTCAAGAGGTATAAAGACCAGGTCGAGATGTACGTCCGGCGAAATCCGAGATTCGTATTCTTCAGGAAAGAAGGCGGCCCGCCGCTCGGCTGCCTCAACGAGCCGGTCACGACCCTTCGGAGTATCGCTACGGACAAGGCGATCTTCCCGCGGGCGTCTCTTACTTTCATTTCTACCACCCTGCCGCAAGCTATGGGCGCAACAGTAGTCAATCAACTCTATGGCGGCTTCGCACTCGACCAGGATGCCGGCGGGGCAATCCGCGCTCCGGGCCGATGCGATGTCTATATGGGACTGGGTGACATGGCCGGAAAGCTCGCCGGCCAAACATATCAGGAGGGCCGTCTGTACTATCTGTTTCTAAAGTGAACCGTCGAAGACGGTGACTACCGACAGATTTGAAGGAATCTAAAATGGCTAAAAGAATACTCATACCGGTTGTTCTAATTGTTATGGCGTTTTCATTTATTGGCTGCCAAACGGCCAAGGGAATAAAGGGAGACGCCCAATTCATCGGCGACAAAACTGTCGAGATACTTGATAAATAAATCATGGCAAAAGACTTAAACCGACGGCATTTCTTAAAGAAATCCGCAATCGCCTCGACAGGGACGGCGCTGGGTCTGGCGCTGGAAGAAAAAATCCTGCTGGGCCAGACGGTTGCAAAAGCAAACGCGGCAGAGCGGCAAACCTCCGGCAAAGAGCTGTCGACAGGCAAAATCGGCAACGTCAAAATCAGCCGGATCATCTGCGGCGGTAACCTTATCAACGGCTTCGCACACGCCAGGGACCTGATTTATGTCTCTTCCCTGCTCCGGCATTATTTCACCGATGAGAAAATCATGGAGACATGGGAGCGGTGCGAGGAAAACGGAATCAATACTATGATCTCCACCGTCCACAGCCCGTACGCCGACGGTAACGACCCGACCATCCGAGTCATCAACAAGTACCGTGACGAACGGGGCGGGCAAATCCAGTGGATCGCGCAGTGCTTCCCGCAGAGCGACGACCTGACCGGCAGGGTCAAAATCGCTATCGACAACGGGGCGGTCGGCGCCTTCATTCAGGGCGAGATCGGCGACAGATGGGTCAAGTACGGCCGAGTCGATCTGATCGCCAAAGTAATCGAATTCACCAAGGACAACGGACTGATCGCAGGCGTGGCATGTCACGATCTGGCCGTGCCGATGGCGCTCGAAAAAGAAGGCGTCGACGTAGACTTTTATATGAAAACACTTCACCATGATAAATACTTCTCCGCCCCTTCAAAAGACCAGCGCCCCGAGACAGGCTTGCCCAGCCACGACTGCATGTGGTGCACCTCGCCGGAAAAGACCGTCGAGTTCATGAAGAACGTCGCCAAGCCCTGGATCGCATATAAGGTCCTGGCCGCCGGCGCCATCCATCCGCGGGACGGCTTCAAATACGCCTTCGAATCCGGCGCCGATTTCGCCTGCGTGGGAATGCTTGATTTCCAGGTCATCGAAGACGTCCTGATCGCCAAAAACATCCTGACGAATAACCTCAACAGACAACGCCCCTGGCGGACATAAAGCCACTCGACCGGAGAAACTCCGGATTTACTATTTTCTACTTATTATTTGCTATTTGGTTATCCACTGCTTCCGCTCCTAATCGCCAATCTCTAATTCGCTAATCAACTGTTCGCTCTCCGAGATTCATCATTGAACGTAGCGAACAATCAAAATTGGGTTTGTTTGGGTTTGTTTGGCTTTGTTTTTTCGCTGCCTTCATCCGCTAAAATCTCCATAAGCCATTGTTATTGCTAATATTGCGCCGATTTACCTGGCTGGCAAATTGGCTTTGTTTTTTCATTCCTATTCGCAATACGCATCACGCAGTACTCAATACGAAATAAATTGGCTTTGTTTTTTCAACCCCCAGAGCAGGTCTGGGGGCTAAACGAGATTGGGTTTGTTTGGCTTTGAATTGGGTTTGTTTTTTGCCGCCCAAAACCGCCAAAAAACTCCAAAACACACATAAATCTTTACTATTATTTAATTAACACCATTTTGCCCATTTTAACATTGGCTTTGTTTTTTCAAATAGCCTGGCCGGAAATACCCTGGATTTACCCCATGAGATAACGTCTTTGCCTATCTCACGGGGTGAACACGAAGATCACGAATAATATTTGCCTTTTCACTTCAATATTTCTACATTTTTCATTCAAACCACGATTATACGCTATACTACATACTATATACTAATATGTTAGGTATTGTACTAAATTTTATGCCAAAAATCAACGACAATCTGAAAAAATCTCCGTGAGACGGCGTTCCTTCGGCCGTGCTCAGGACAGGCTAAATGCGTTGTTCGTATTGCGTCCTCCATAAGGAGTCCCAAGGACTGAGTTGTGAGTATTGCGTGCTGTGGATAGTAAATAATCAATAGTAAGCTTGTGCCCGCGAAGGCGGGTATAATCAATGGTAATGGACGCTGATGAACATGGTTAGGGATTCACGAAGAAAATAGAAATTAACCGCT
>JBARRE010000167.1:0-6999 GCA_049644065.1 Sedimentisphaerales bacterium
AGATCTCAATTGAAAAGGAGAATTACCATGATTACACAATTTAAGAACAACTCATATAGCTGGTCACCTTTGGCTGCCGTCTTGATTATCATCCTGGCATGTATCTCCCTGCCCGAGGCCAAACGAACTAGGGCCTCAGGAATCTCTGCTGCAAAGTCTCCCATGATGGTGGTTCGCCGGGTGTGGGTTGACACGGCGGATCCGTATTTCATGGGGGCGCCTTCGCCCGACGGCAAATACCTCTCCTACGTGGACTGGGAAAGCGGTGACTTGGCCATTCGTGAGCTTGCCACTGGCAAGAACCGCCGACTGACCAACGAAGGGTGGGAGAAAGGGCGCCACACTTATTCGATCTTCTCACCCGATTCGAAGTATGTCGCCTGCCGATGGCGAGGGAAGGACAGCGGAGGACTCCGTATCATTGGTCTGGACGGGTCCGAACGGCGTTTCATCAAGCACCCAGAGGGAATTACCATCCTCAGACCTACCAATTGGTCAACTGACGGCAAGTACATTCTCGCCCATGGCGGAGCGATGTGGGACGACTCGGTCGATGTCTTTAAATTCTTGAAGATCCTGTTCGTCTCCGTCGAGGATGGTGATGCGCGCGTGCTGAAAACGATCGAGCGTCCCGGGCAGTTCCGAATGAGCCTTTCGCCGGACGGGCGATACGTGGCTTACAGCTTCCCACCCGCGGACAACTCTGGGAAGGGTGACATCTGGGTGTTTGGCACCGACGGAGGGCCGGAGATTCAGCTGGTGGAACATCCGGCGGACGATTTCGTGCTCGCGTGGTCGCCCGATGGAAACCGAATTGTATTCGCCAGCGATCGGACCGGGACCATGGGCATTTGGGCGATCGACGTCTCCGACGGCAAAGCGCAAGGCGCTCCCCAATTGCTCAAATCCGAAATTGACCAATTCCATCCGATGGGTTTCAGCCAGGACGGCGCCTATTACTATGGGACCTTTTCCGGAGGCAGCAACGTCTACACCGCCGCGTTCAACCCGGAGAAAGGAGACCTCTCTGCTAAACCGGTGATTGCCGTTCGCCGCTACGAGGGCTCGAACTGGGCACCCGATTGGTCGCCCGATGGGCGGTATCTGGCCTGTCTGTCAAGCGGCCCAGGGGCGGCCCCGCGGTTTGTTATTCAATCCATGGAGACTGGAGAAGTGAGAGAGATCACACCTGAATTGAAGGATTTCAATGTCCACTCCCTGCGCTGGTCTGCTGACGGACGCTCACTTCTTGGCGCCGGTTCCGCCGCAAATGGGCCTTGGGGCGCCCTGCAGATAGACGTTAAGACGGGTGAAGTTACCACCATTGTGCAGGGCCCGGCCATTGGACCGGAGTCGGCACCCGACGGCAAAGCGATCTACTACGTGCGCAATGTTAGAGATGGTGGCCGAATCGTTCGACACGACCCGGCAACCGGCGAAGAGAAAGAATTGTACAGCGCACCGGGAGTCATTTCCAAGCCGGCCCTTTCGCCGGATGGTCGAGAGTTCGCGTTTTTCGAAAGTGGTGCGCTAAAGGTGTTCCCCGCAACCGGCGGAGAACCGCGGGAGCTGGCAAAAGTCGAGGACATTGCCACGATTGCGTGGACGCGCGACGGAAGCTATTTACTTTACGGGGCAGCGAGCGGCGACAAGAGCACGGAGCTGTGGCGCATTGCCGCCGAGGGCGGAGAACCCCAGAAGCTTGACCTGGCGATGCGTGGGCTCGGTCACTTGCGTTTTCACCCCGACGGCCGACAGATCACCTTTCGTGCCAGCCCGCAGGGGGAAAAAAGCGAAGTTTGGGTGATGGAGAACTTCCTGCCGGAGACGCCGGTCGCAAAGCCACCCGGGATGGTAGTCCGCCGGGTGTGGGCTGGCGCAGCGGATCCGTATTTCATGGGGGCGCCTTCCCCTGACGGCAAATACCTCTCCTACGTCGATTGGGAGACAGGTGACTTGGCCGTCTACGAACTGGCTACCGGCAAGAACTGCCGGCTGACCAACGAAGGGTGGGAGAAAGGGTTTGCCTCTAATTCGATTTTCTCGCCCGACGGCAAGCAAGTCGCGTACTACTGGTTCAATTACGAGGAGGGCGCGGAGCAGGGTCCGGAGTTGCGTATCGTCGGTCTCGACGGGTCCGGGCCTCGCGTTATCCGTCTAAACAAAGGAAAATTCGTCGAAATGCCAGCCGGCTGGTCGGCGGACGGCAAGCACATTTTGGCCCTGGGTGGAACAGAGGATAAAACTTCACAACAGATTTTGCTAATCCCCGTTGAGGATGGAGATCTGCGCGTTCTCAAAACACTGCCTAAGTTGTCGCTGGGACGGTATCCCGCGGCCCGGAGGAAGGTCGGAATGAGCCTCTCTCCAGACGGGCGCAATGTTGCGTACTCCTTTCCTTCCGAGAAAGACTCTCCAAAATGCGACATCTTTCTGCTTGCAACGGACGGCAGTGGCGAGATTGCCTTGGTCGAGCATCCCGCCGATGATTTCGTGCTTGCCTGGGCTCCCGATGGAAAGCAGGTCGTCTTTGCCAGCGACCGCACCGGCAGCATGGGTGTCTGGGCGGTCGAGGTCGCCGACGGCAAAACGCAAGGCGATCCTCAATTGCTCAAATCCGAAATCGGCCGGCTTTATCCCCTGGGCTTGACCCGGAACGGCTCCTATTACTACGGGGTCTTTTCCGGGGGATGCAACATCTACGTCGCTCCGTTTGACCCGCAGGAGGGAAACATCGCCGGGAAACCGGCTCTTACCATTCAACGTCACTGGGGCTCGAACTGGGCCCCCGCCTGGTCCCCCGACGGCCGGTATCTGGCCTGCGTGTCAAGCAGCCCAGACGCAGGCCCGGAGCGGCGCTTTGCACCTCCTTATCACTTTCTTATTCGGTCCATGGAAACCGGAGAAGTGCGGGAACTTTCCCCTGAACTGACGGACTTCGATGTACACTCGCTATCCTGGTTTCCCGACGGGCGCTCGTTGCTGGGTGCCGGGAAAACCAAGAAGGACGTGCATCCGGGGATACTCAAGATAGATGTCGAGACGGGTAATGCCACCACAATTGGCACGAGGGGTGGGCGGTCCCCTAACTCGGCTCCTGATGGCAAAACCATCTTCGACGTGCACGGAGGTCGCAATGGCTGGGGAATCTACCGCCACGACCTGACCACCGGCGAGAAAGAGTTGGTTTTCAGGGCCGCAGTCGGCGAACACGGCGTCGGAGCCATTTTAGGATTGGCCCTTTCACCGGATGGAAAGCAGCTTGCCTTTCAGGATCACTCCGCTGACAAGTTAAAGGTCCTCTCGGTCGCGGGTGGCCAGCCGCGGGACCTGGTCAAATTCGAAGGTAAAGCAACCATTGCATGGACACCCGATGGGAGCCATCTGCTTTATGCCAATTGGCTGGGCGAATCCCCAGCAGAGCTCTGGCGCATCCCTGTCGAGGGTGGAGAGCCCAGGAAGGTCGATCTGGAAATGGCCTACCTGGACCACATCCGTTTTCATCCCAACGGCCGACAGATCACCTTCACGGGCAAAGCAGAAGGGGACAAGATCGAAGTCTGGGTAATGGAGAACTTCCTGCCGCAGGACCTTGGCAAGTGACATCGATTCGTTTATGTATGCTCCTTGCTTTTAAAGTAGAAATATTGCTGCGGCGGGTATAAAAATGGCCTGGCGGGCGAAGCCTACCAGGCCGTTTACCGGTTAACCGCTGTCCGCCTTGCGCTAAAAAGCGTCCCGGCGGCTCTCCCAACAGTTAATAATCAAATTATATGCTATTTAACGTCAATAATCAATCAAATTCGTCAATTGTTCACCCCATGAGATAGGCAAAGCCGCCATCTCACGGGGTAAATCGTCAATTACCTTACCGCTGCCTGTGCCGCGGCGAGTCTTGCTATCGGGACCCGGAACGGCGAACATGAGACGTAATTCATGCCGACACGGTGGCAGAAGTCGATACTGCTCGGTTCGCCGCCGTGCTCGCCGCAGATGCCGACCTTCAATTTCTTTTTGGTCTTTCTGCCGAGCTTCGTGCCCATTTCGACGAGCTTGCCGACGCCTGTCTGATCGAGCTGCTGGAACGGGTCGGCGGCGTAAATGCCCTTATTGACGTATTCGCCCAGGAACTTGCCGGCATCGTCCCGCGAAAAGCCCATTGCCATCTGCGTCAGGTCGTTTGTGCCGAAGCTGAAGAACTCGGCTTCGGTGGCGATTTCATCAGCGGTTAGGGCAGCCCTCGGGACCTCGATCATTGTGCCGATCATGTACTTGATTTTGGCTTTCTTCTCTTTGAAGACCTGCTTGATCTCGTCCACGATTTCGTCTTTGACCAGCTTAAGCTCCATTACTGCTCCAACGAGCGGAATCATGATTTCGGGCAGTACGACCTTACCCGCTTTCTTGACGTTCAGTGCGGCCTCGATAATGGCTCTTGCCTGCATCCTGGCAATTGCAGGATAGGTGATCGACAGGCGACATCCGCGATGTCCGAGCATCGGGTTGAACTCGTGCAACTGTTCGACCTTTGCCTTGACGACGGCGGGTGTGACTCCGAGGCGCTTTGCCATCTCGGCCTGGTTTCCCTTGTCCTGCGGCAGGAACTCATGCAGCGGCGGATCGAGCAGACGAATAGTAACCGGCAGCCCGGCCATGGCCTTGAAGATGCCTTCGAAGTCACTACGCTGGTAGGGCAGCAGCGTCTTCAATGCGCCTTCGAACTGTTTTTTGGCGGTGGCGTATTCCTTTTCGATTGTCTTTTTCTCTTTAGCGGTTGGGGCTGCTTCGATCTGTGCGAGCATCAGGGCGTAATCGTCGGCAGCCAGAATCATCTGCCGGACGGGCCAGATCCTTTCGCCTTCGAAGAACATGTGCTCGGTCCTTGTAAGGCCGATGCCTTCGGCGCCGAAGTCTCTTGCCCGCTTGGAATCTTCAGGCGTGTCGGCATTTGTGCGGACACCCAGTGTTCGTATCTGGTCGCAAATCTGCAAGAACTTGCCGAAGTCGCCGCTCAATGTCGGTTCGACTGTGGCTAATTGTCCGGTCATCAATTCGCCTGATGAGCCGTCGAGACTGATCCAGTCGCCTTCCTTGATTGTCAGTTTGCCGACGGTTAGTTTCTTCGTTGCATAGTTGATATTCAGTGAGCCGACACCTGCGACGCAGCATTTGCCCATGCCGCGTGCGACGACGGCGGCGTGACTTGTCATTCCGCCGCGGGCAGTCAAAATGCCGACGGCCGCGTCCATGCCGCCGATATCCTCGGGGCTTGTTTCTATCCGGACGAGGACGACCTTTTTGCCCTTGGCATTCCACGCTTCGGCGGTTTCGGCAGTGAATACTACCTGGCCGACGGCGGCGCCGGGCGAGGCCGGAAGGCCCTTGGCGATTACATTACGCCTGGCTTTCGGATCGAAGTGCGGGTGCAGCAGGCGATCCAACTGCTCCGGCGTGACACGGGTGACGGCTTCCTTCCTGGTAATGAGTCTTTCGGCGACCATGTCCACGGCGTTCTTAACGGCCGCTTCGGCGGTGCGCTTACCGGTTCGGGTCTGGAGGATGTAAAGCACCTTGCTCTGGATGGTGAATTCCATGTCCTGCATGTCTTTGTAGTGCTTCTCCAGCCGGGTCATCAGGGCGGTGAGCTGCTTGTAAGCCTTCGGCATTACCTTTTTTAATTTTATCAGCGGAATTGGCGTCCGGATGCCGGCGACGACGTCCTCGCCCTGGGCGTTCATCAGGAACTCGCCGTAGAACTCTTTCTTGCCGGTGCTCGGGTTTCGGGTGAAGCAGACGCCTGTGCCGCAGTCGGAGCCCATGTTGCCGAAGACCATTGCCTGGACGTTGACGGCGGTGCCGAGCAGGCCCGTAATGTTGTTGAGTTGGCGATACTTGACCGCTCTTGGGGTCATCCACGAGCCGAAGACGGCGTTGATGGCGTGAGTTAGCTGGAGCTTTCCGTCCTGTGGGAAGAGTTCGCCGACGTGCTTTTTGTAGACGATTTTGTATTTGGCGACGACGTCTGCTAATTGTTCGGCGGTAAGTTCGTTGTCGAGTTCTACGCCGGCTTTTTCCTTGGCGGCGTGAATTACCTCTTCGAAGTTCTCATGATCGCAGCCCATCACAACGTCGCCGAACATATCTATGAACCGGCGATAAATATCGTACGCAAACCGCGCATTCCCCGTCTTCTTGATGATCCCCTCAATCACGTCATCATTAAGCCCCAAATTAAGGACGGTGTCCATCATTCCAGGCATCGATGCGGCTGCTCCGCTTCTGACGCTGACGAGCAGGGGTTTGTTCGGGTCGCCGAGTTTGGCGCCCATGGCCTTTTCGAGCTTGACGAGGTTCAGATCGACTTCCTTTGCGAGCCCTTTCGGCCATTTTCCCTTCGATTTATAATATTCGTTACACACTTTCGTAGCGATAGTAAATCCCGCCGGGACCGGCACGCCGAGGTTGGTCATCTCGGCAAGATTCGCCCCTTTACCGCCCAGCAGCACTTTCATCGTAGCATTGCCTTCGGCTTTTCCGCCGCCGAAGAAGTAAACTCGTTTTTCTGCCATTCTATAGTTCTCCTTGTAAAATTAATTTTCAGACGAAAAAAGCCCTATATATTACACCCGGCCGCCCCTGTCAACTTAAAACTCCCCCGGCGGGAATCATTTGCTATAATTCGTATGGCGTATGGCGTATATCGTGATTCATGGTTTGACCCGCTGCGAAGTATGCGGGCTGAGCTGTCTTTTAATTAACCGCGGATTTCGCGGATGACGCGGAAGAAAAGAAAAAATCGTAAATCGCCAATCGTAAATCGTAAAAGACAAGGATTTCTGCCTTCTGGCTCCTGTCTTCTGTCTTCTTATATCTACCACGAAGTTAAGATGAGAAGGCTATTCCCCTCGGGCCTGTGAGGCTCGATAATACGCACTCGTATTTTAAGGTGCAATTGACAACGTCAATAAAGGAGAATAGCCATGACTAATGTAACAATCG
>JBARRE010000168.1:0-7458 GCA_049644065.1 Sedimentisphaerales bacterium
ATTAGTGCCGGCACACCATGTATATCAGCAAACAACAAATTCTCATTATAATTGCAAGATCAAATCAAATCAAGTTCTATAATCTTAAAAGCAACAGCGTGATGGCGCGATTTCCCGCCGATCGACGGTTCTCTGCATTTTACTCGCCCAGGGCGTATAAATGATCGATAGTCCTCAAATAAATTATATTTTCAGCAACAGCCGGAGTCGCAAAAATCTTTTCTCCGAAATCGTTTTTGGCCAGAATTTTCAGTTCATCATCAACCTGAATAACTGTGACGACTCCTCGCACGGAGGCAGCGATAATCTTCTCGCCCGCGGCAATTGGTGACGCTGTGTATTGCCCCGCAGCCCCGATACGCTCTCGGAAGAATTCTTTGCCGGTTGCGGCCTCCAGGCAGGTCAACACGCCGCCATCCCGCAGGAGGTAGAGTTTTCCCCGGCAATAGAGCAGCGAGGGCGTCTCGGGAATACCGCGCTGAAATTCCCAGGCCACATGCGATTTGCGGGCATCCTTTTTCGCTCCGGGACGAATTGCCGACAGGTTAGGCTGGCTGATAGCGGCAAAGCCCGACATTGTTTGCATCCATTCGGTTTCGCTTATGATCCGGTTCTTGTCATGGTCGAAGATTCTCAGCAGAGTGTCCATGTTTCTGACCGGCAACCCATAACCGGGATTGTCTTTGGGCAACTCCGGCCGCTGTATAAAAGCAAAGCCTTTCGTCATTTCGTCGCGCTGTATTTGATTGTCTTGATTCCGGTCGAACTGCTCGATGGTGAACTTCCAGGTTCCAGCCGAATCCAATTTATCATCTCCGCGTCCACCCAGGGCCGCGGCGCTTACAAACAGGAGCCCATCGCCTGTTATGGGGATACCGACTGTTTCGTCCGGAAAACCACCGGCCCACCATATCTCGGCGCCGGTGGACGGATTGTAAGAGGTCAGCCGTTTGGAACCCAACACGACAAGCTCTTCGGACTGGCCATTACGCCATATTATGGGCGTTGACCACCCGGCCTTGAACAATGACCGCGGCTGCTCCCAGACCGTCTCGCCTGTGTCTCGATTCACCGCAAGCAAACGGGAGGAACCACCGTCGCCATCCAAAACCAGGATTACCTTGTCTTCATACAATATGGGCGAGGTCGCCATTCCATATTTGCTTTTCGGCGTGTCGATTTTACGCTGCCAGAGATCGTTTCCCACATGGTCGTAACAAATCAGCCCGTAGGTCCCGAAATAGACATAAACGTTTCTTTCGTCCGCGGCCGGCGTGGAAGATGCGGGATTATTCAGTGGATGAAACCTTACCTTTGTTTCTGCCTGAACAACCTGCCGCCATAGAATTTTGCCGTCTTTACGATCGATGGCTAACGTAATAAGTTCCTCTTTATTGGCTGGTTCACTGGCGGTAAGAAAGATGCGATTGTTCCAAATGACGGGGGACGAGTGTCCCGCAGGGATTGCCGTTTTCCATAGAACGTTCGATTCCGGACTGAAATGAACAGGAATTTGGTCTGCTTCCACTACTCCCTGCCCATTGGGGCCGCGAAATTGATTCCAGTAAACCTTTCCTTCCTGACCATTCGCTATCAGGTTGAATAAGAGGACAATGATCGTATAGATGCAGGCATTTGCCGTCAAGTTGCGTTTATCTCTGAATTGCAAGTGATCTCCTTCCCCTTGTACTTATGCAGGCACTATGATGAGTTCCCGGCTCTGGTCCCTATGACCTCCATGGCCGTTCTCTATTTATTGTGCCGGATAAGATATCTTTTGCAATAAGCACATCTTCTATGACTTGAAAATCAAACATCCCCACGCAGAGGAAATCGGCGCCATTCTCGAATGCATGCTTAAAGCCGTCTCTTGGATGAATCGCGCCGGCAGCCAGGACTTTGTAAGCGATCCACGGCTTTTCCATTGTTTTCATAAACTCGACGGTTTGCTCAGGGTACTTGTCCCAATAGTTGTCGGTATTGTAATTATCAATCACATCCTCGTTCTGGTCCGGCTGGCGCTTGGACCAGTAATTTGTGCTGTGATGGGTTTTCATATAGAAGTCGGTGTTTAGGCCGGCTTTTTCACACGCTATGGGCGTTTCTAAATTGTGTCCGCCGACGCCCCCAATGATTCCGTTGTCTTTAATGAAATCGACGACTTTTCCAATCAGATCCATCCTTTCATTTCGAACCCAGAGGTCCCCGATATTGCCGATCAGAAAGGCCCCGACGGCCCCGGCGTCGATTGCCTTTTTGACGTCACCTGTAAGATCATCCGTCTGGGCGGTGCATTGTGCGATCCACTGGATTTGCCCGCCTCTTTCTTCCCGGTATTTCTTTAGAAGCTCCGCCGAGCCGGAACCGGTAATAATCGTGTTGATTCCGTTCTCCTCGCATATTTCGAGTGTCTCGATAATCTTTTCATCCGTGAAGTAATGCATGAGCAAGGCCGAGACATACGTCAAATCTCTGCTGTGGGCGTATCCACCAATGAGATTTCCGCCGCAAATTATTCTGCTGATTTTGACTTTTCCAATCCGTCCTGCCGGCAGGCCTTTGACGGAGCCGGCGCGCGATTCGTTCGGTTTTTTCATTGCCGCAAGCAGGGCCTTCTCTTCCAGACTCAGAGTCGACGTAATCGCGGCGGTGCCGATAACGGTTTTTTTCAGAAAGTTTCTTCGATCAAGGCTTTGTGACATTTTCTAAACTCGCTCCAAAATAAATTCTCATGGCTGTAAATTCGTTTCTATTCAGCTCCGTGTTTCTCCAGCAGTTCAAGCATCGGCCTGTCTCCTTTCTTTTTGGCGGCTGTTAACGGAGTTTGGCCTCGCTTGTTTTTGATATTAACATCGGCGCCTTTGGCAATAAGCATTTCGGCAATCTCCGTTTGGCCGGTATTGGCGGCAATGTGGAGCGGCGAGCCGAAATTTGCACCCATAGCGTTCACATCAACACCATCATTGATCAGGAAACTTGCTATCTCCTTACAGTTTCGCAGGACAGCAAAGTGCAGGGGGCTCGTGCCGTCTGTCATCGTTGCGTGAGTGTCGGCGCCTTTGGAGATAAGCAATGCCGCCGCCGCCTCATGGCCCCCCAAAAGGGCTATATGCAGGAGCGACGCTCCACTATTAGCTATTGTGTTGACGTCGACGCCTGCAGCAATGATTGACCGGATCTTTTCTACATCACCGGTGCCCACCGCATTCTTCAGCGATTCAATTAGTTCGGGATCTTCATTCGGCTGGATCGATTCAGTGGCAGTGGTTGTTTCTGCTGTCTCGCTCTGAGTATCGGCCAGAGCCGGTTGAGTTTGCTCGACGGTTTCAATTGCCTTTGCTGGTGCAGGTGTTTTTGCCGGTGGTACCTGTTTCTGAACGACGGTTTGCTGCGCCGGCTCAGGCTCTCTCTTCTTACAACCAAAAGCAACAAGCACAAATGCCAGAGCCAGGCAAAAAAATCTTATATGTTTCATTATATTCTACCATTCAAAGTGCTTGTATCGATTTTATGTCGATTTATTGTGTTATTATACAGTGCTTTAAGTCAAATTGCAACTTTTAAGAATTACCAAACTGATCACTCTTTAGCACCGTGCTTGTATAGATATACTGCAATTTCCTCATAACCTCTGTCTTTGGCCAATGATATAGGAGTATTGCCATCGTTGTCTCTTATATTGGTGTTTGCGCCCTTGCCGATCAGCAGCTCAGCGACGTCCTTCCGGCCGAACGAAGCCGCCACATGCAGGGGTGTGAGGCCCTGGTTGTTCTTTACATCGACATCGGCTCCGCCGGCGATAAGGACCTGGGCGATATCCTTATAGCCCCGCAGGGCGGTGACATGCAGAGGCGTTCTGCCGGATTGGTTTTTAGTATTGACCTTGGCGCCGCTGGCGATGAGCAGTTCAACAACTTTTTTATGGCCCCCGAATGCCGCCCGCTCCAGCGGTGTCTGGGCACGCGGATCTCTGGCATTGATATCGACACCACTTGCGATTAGTGATTGAACCTGCTCGAGATTACCTTGCTCGGCGGCACGATGCA
The DNA here is from genome assembly GCA_049644065.1 of Sedimentisphaerales bacterium. Classification (GTDB taxonomy): domain Bacteria; phylum Planctomycetota; class Phycisphaerae; order Sedimentisphaerales; family Anaerobacaceae; genus JAFGPJ01. Next base: position 4,047 of record JBARRE010000168.1, read on the forward strand.
GCGGTGTTACGGCCCCGGCCGGCTTCTTCCCGCACCCGGCGGCAAGGAGTGTGAAAAACAAACACAATATCTTTGCCTGCTTCATTTTGCCTCGCCTCATGCAAATAATGATACCGGAATCGAGACAGCCCGTCAATGAAACCAGGCTAAAAACAGCCGCACCGGAAAGGGCGAAATAAAAAAGCGGCGGTTGCATTATGCTTACCGCCGCCTTTTGAAATAACAGGTAGTGTCTGACTCTACCGGCTTACCAGCGAAATCTGGGCCCAGTAACCGGCCTCATTCTTCCAGCCGGTCGGTTGGTTTATCAGTTCGAGCTTCACCTCTTTTCCCGCAAAGTCGGACATATCCACCTCGGTCTGCATCCAGCCGTCGGGGGCCGTTTCCTTGCTCACGGCCTTGCGCGAGATTTCTTTGCCGCCGGCAGCGACAATCAGGTCCCAGTCACCATCGGGATGATGTCCCACGGTCAGACGCAGCGTGGTCTTCTTGCCTGCGGGGAGCTTTACCTGCCGGGAAAGTTGACAGCCGGTTCTGCGGTCGAGCGGATGGGTGACAAGCACGTTGCTCTTGCCCATCTCTTCCTGGCGCAGGCCTGGGTTCATATCGAATCCACAGCTCTTGACCTTCCAGCCGGGCGCGAATTTCGAGACGGCCTCGGAAATATCTTTACCCGCGATTGCGGTGATTTTCGCCATTTCCGTTTCGGTGAACTGGCTGTTGGCGATGGGCCCGGGTTCCCAGCACTGTTCGAGCCCGCCTGGCTTTGGTTTTCTGACCGGAATGACGAATGTTTCTTTGCCGTCGCTGTCTTTTTCGATTTGCCCGCCGGCACGTTCGACCGACTGACGGACGAGCTTCTCACACACGCTGACGAGCGTGGGGAAGTTGTATGGTGTGTGGCTGAATTTGCCTTCCGGATTTAACGCCGACTTGAACTTGTCCGGCAGATTCTTGAAACCGATGGTGGTGAACAGAATGCCGCCGGAATTCGAAGGATTGCAGTCGGAGTCCTGGCCGCAGCGAGTCGAAATTATAATCGTCTTGTCCGGATCACCTTTGCCGTACAGCAGGCCCATAACGATATAGGCGCCGTTGATCTTGGCGTCGATATTGAAATCGCCCTTATCGCAGGAATATTTGCGGTAGTCGGGATTATCCTGGTACTTTTCCTCGATGAGTTGCCATGTTTTCTGCCAGTCATCGGGATTCTGCTCATACCAGGCAAGCACATCCCGAATGCACTCGGCGTACTGGCTTTCCTGTGGGATACATTTCAGGCCTGCGAGAATGATTTTCTCGATATCGTTTTCGAAGAATGCCTCTGCGTACATTCCGCCTACGAACTGGCCGCCATAGAGACCGTCGCCGTAGTTCATCAGGCGTCCGAAAGTCTCGCCAAGCTCGATCGCCACGTTTGGCATACCCGGTGCAATCAGGCCGGCATAATCCGCTTCGATCTGGTAATCGATATCGTCGGCGTGTCTGTTAAATTCCGGGTGGCCCGAGTCCGGAGGCGCGATGCCCCGGCGCAGAAGCATTCGGCCTTCATTGTTGGCGTGCCAGAGCGGGTATCCGCTGTTTGCAAAGTCGATCCCGGCCTGGCGAATCGAAACATCCATGCCGTAGAGTTCCAGCGTCCGCAGGAATGTCATCTCGACATAAATATCATCCTGGCCGAACTGGTTGATCAGCTCCGGCTTCCAGGAAGGCATCTTATCTTCCGGGATAATCTCGCCTTTGTAGCGGAATTCTGTCGGCCCGCCCCAGCCGACGCCGGCCATTTGTCCGATCCAGCCGGCCTTCATCTTGTCCGCGTAATCCTCAACGGCGATTCGGCGAACCGGCCCCTTGCCGAGCCCGTCCGTCTGGCAGCCGGATAAATATGCCAGACCAGGGACCACTGCGACAATCAATAAAATTCTCAACAGATCTTTAGCCATTGTATGTCTCCTTTCGCTAACAGAAAATATGATTGATTCGTTTGCAGCTTTATAGCCCCGAAAGAATAAAAAAACAAGTTTTTTGTTGTAGAAGCGGAAAAATCGGCGTGTGATTATATTTTCAAGTGCGTGTTTGCAATGATTTCAGGAATGAGTATAATGTCCGGTGGTTCTTGTCGGGTTAATGAAATAACTTAGACTGACCGGGTCGTACTGTCATCCCTGCGAAAGCAGGGATCCGGTAATGCAGCGGCAAAGTGGATTCCCGCTTTCGCGGGAATGACAAATTGTGTATTTTTATTGTTATAATAGAACTTATTGAAGTAATCGGTCCATGAAAGGCCGGTTTGAGTAATGAAGAACCTTAAATGGATTTTATTTATGCCGGAATACAGAATGCGATTCGTGATGTTGGCTATAGCCGTAGTGCTTACAGCTCTATCGACGGCCTCGGCGGGCACATGGCGTCTGGAGAAGGGCCAGGACTTCAAGGCCGTCTCTGCCGATGGTGAAGACAAATTCCTGGTTGCAGTGGCTGAAGCTAAGATGTTTGTCAACACAGGCCAGACTAAGGCTGCCGGCAAGGCCTACGATGCAATTAAGAAGGACTTTCCGGAGATTGCCGGGCCTGATTTCGATCTTTTCATCAAGGCTGAAATATATTATTGTAAAGTAAAGTTTACAAAGGCCGTCAAGAATTATAACAAACTGCTGACCGAATATCCTAAAACCGGATTTCGAGAGGCTGCATTGGACAGGCAGTTTGCAATAGCTACGGCATATTTAGCCGGCAAAAAAAAGGTATTGCTCGGTTTCATCAAGATCAAAGGATATGCCGAGGGTATCAGAATTATGGAAAAGATTACCGACCAGGTCGGTCTCGACACACAAATGGGGATAAAAGCATCTGTCGCTGTGGCTGAAAACTACGAACAAAGAAAAAAGTTCAACGAAGCATTTCTCAAATGGTGGGAGATATCATTGGAATGGGAAATGGGGCCGGTTGGCAGGGATGCACTGCTGGGTATGGCTCGATGCAAACATGCTGTGTATAACAAACCTCCCGAGCATAAAAGCACGTTTTATGATGCCTCAAGCCTAAGCTCAGCAAAAAGCTATTACGGAAGATTCAAGTTACTATATCCTAAAGATGCCAAGGAAATCGGGGTTGATGAGATACTGAGCGAGATAGACGAGCAATTAGCCTACAAACAACTTAGTATAGGCCGGTATTATCAGAAAACCGGAAATAGACAGTCTGCCAATCTTTATTATGATATGGTAGTGAACGATTGGCCGGGCAGTAAGGCGGCGGAAGAAGTAAAGGAGATACTTGCCAAAAAGTAAGCTTTTGCAAGTTAGTGGTCAGGCACCTACTGAAAATGAAGAAAGAAAACCTTAGAAGTCATGTAGGGTGGGCCTTGGCCCACCGAACAAAGCGTTTGACATTCCTGAAGGTGGGGCAAGCC
>JBARRE010000169.1:0-2351 GCA_049644065.1 Sedimentisphaerales bacterium
TTATGGCGATGCTTTTGGCCGGAGTGGCATTTTCACTGAATGGTATGGCCAAGTTTAATCGCTACCAGTTAATCAGACAGCAATGTATCGCCGCGGCCCAGGCGGAGCTTGACAGTCTTACTGCTACGGGTGAAGCAATCGAAAATGGAGAGTTTAGCCGAATCTGGCCTCGACTTAGCGTGTCTATCGAAAAAACCGCCGGACAGGGACAATGGCAGGGCGCGCAATTGGTAAAGGTAACAACAAGCGGTAGGTATCTTCGTAAGCATGTGACAATAGAATTGTCCAGATATATTGCGAGTGACAAACCGTTAGCTGAAGGGAAGTGATAAACATGCGTAAGGGCTTTAGTTTAATAGAATTACTCATATTAGTTGTAGCGCTTCCGTTCGTGTTCCTTCTTTTCGACGGATTATTTAAAACAATTATCGGCGAGATTCCAATGTCCGTCCGCCTGACACATGAAAACACAAGCCTGTTGAGTGTGCTCGGGCATATACGACAGGACATTGACCGGGCGAAGGGCCTGCCGGAATCATTCGCTGGACAGACTGCAAGCGACCATGTCCTCTTGATCGAACTTGAAGAAGGCGTAATCTATTATCAGCTAAAAGACGGCCAGGTTTTTCGGCACAAGCTTAAGGGCACGCCGCAAGGCAAGGCTGAAGAGCCAAGAATTTGGTCGATACCCCATGCTAATATACAATGGAAAGTTTGGGAAAAAGATGGTCAGGGCTATGCTGTTGAGACCAATACCTATCTTGAGTATGGGAGGAAGGGCCAATGGAAACAGAAAATGGCCCAGTCGCACCTGTATTTTACAGACGCTCTTGGAAAGGAACTGAGATAGAGATGAAAAAAACAAGACAAAACGGTTTTGTGCTGATAATTGTCATCGTAGCAATCGCCGTTATCGGAGTCCAGATGTCCGTTCTGGCCAATATCGCAAACACCATGCAGTTCCAGTCGCAAAATGCTTATCTGAAGGCATGCGAGCGAAACCTGCAGGCAAGCGGTTTAGTATGGGCGAAGGAAAATACCCTGAAAAAAAGTAGCGAAATCTTCGATAGAACTATACAATTGGATGTGAGTAACCTGAATATTCGCGATTCAGCTTTGGATGTGACGATAAATATTGCATCGGACGAAGAGGCGGAAGTTCAGGTCGATACATCGTGCAGTCGCAGCAGACAGACTCTCAGGGAAAAAGGCAAATACAGAATCGAGTTACATGGTCAACAGGAACCAACTCTTAGAGCACGCAAAAGCCCAGCAGGCAACTGATATCCATGTTTGTGCCGGCGCTCCGGTACTCTTTCGGGTGGGAGGAAAATTGGTCCCGATTACAAAGGAGAAGCTGACCGCCCAGCAGAGCCGGGATATATCGCTGGAATTGCTTACAGAAGAACAGCAGGCCGAGTTTAAGAAGAATCTGGATTACGACTTAATGCTGGCGGACGAAGCCGGCAGGTACCGGATTAATATCGGGTATTTCAATGGCGCGGTCGGCTCCACAATTAGAATCCTTCCCACGCGACCACGAACTCTTCAGGAATTATCTCTGCCGGACATTGTCAATGACCTGGCAGGCAGAACCAAAGGGCTGGTCTTGATAACCGGAAGCACCAGCCAGGGCAAAACCACGACAATGTCGGCAATGATCGATGAAATAAATTCAACGTGTGAAAAACATGTCGTAACGATTGAGGACCCGATCGAGTACGTCCATACGAACAAAGCCGGAATTGTCAGGCAAAGAGAGGTCGGAAGGGATACCAAGAGTTTCTATTCGGGCCTTCGAGCCGCCCTGAGACAGGACCCGGATGTAATTGCAATCGGTGAGATGAGAGACTACGAAACCATCAAGATTGCCCTGGCTGCCGCCGAGACTGGAGTCATGGTTCTTTCCACACTACACGTCATATCAATAGATAAGATCATCGAAAGGCTTTTGAGCTATGCCCCTGCCACTGATGAAGGCCAGTTGCGGTTTCTTTTGGCCGAATCTCTTCAGGGTATGATTCACCAGGAACTAATCCCAACTGTAAATGGCGAACAAAGGGTTGCTTGTGAAATATTGGTCGTTACGAGTGCCGCAAAGAACATAATCAGGAGAAAAGGCGGGTTCTTCCTTAGAAGCGTCATTGAAACTGGCAGAAAGCACGGCATGGTGACGATGACCGAATCGGTCAACGCCCTTCTCGAAGCCGGAACAATAAGCGAGGGCGTTGCGAAAGCCGTCCTGTCAAACTACAAGTAGTAAACCGTAAGATGCCACAGCAGTAATTACGATAGAAGGCGGACCATTCAATTTGAGAAAACTTCAATTCGCGTAGACTAAAAGTGCCGTT
>JBARRE010000170.1:0-6364 GCA_049644065.1 Sedimentisphaerales bacterium
AACCAGGCCGATATATGCCGCCTCGGGCGAATGTCGAAGCTCCTCCCACAAAGGGATAGCAGATACATTGGCCTGCCATCGCCAATCATCCGGATCCGGCGTGGCGGCAAGTGAAGGGCAACCCGCAAAATGCGAATCGGCCGCTGTAAGCAACGGCGCTCCTGCAGCCTGCGCCACCAAGCCAAGCCGGCGCAGTAGCTTAATGTCCTCGGCGGTTTGGTCGAACGCATAGCCGCCCAATATGACAGCATACGGCTCAGCCTCGCTTTGCCCGGCAAGAAGATGGTATGCACCGGTAGATTGAATCTGGTCCGTCGAGGCCAGATCGGCCGCCAGTTCGGCCTTGCTTACGTCGATTAAATATAGCTTAAGCGTTTCGTCTGTTTCCACTTGAGTTACGAGGAATTGAAGCATCCGCCATGCGGCTTCGAGTTCCTGGAAGTCGGGGTAATGAAGAATCGCTCGCATCTGACCGCTAATTGCCTGGTCAACCTGAGCAACGAGTTCAGCCTGCTGCGGGTCCGGGGCGGGGACGATGTAAGGCTTTACAACCTCGTGGATTAGTGCTTCTATGTCAACAAATTGGCTCGCTGACGCCGAAGTTGGTTCTCGATCCGTCTTTTTCCCGAGCAATCGCTCAATCGTATCAACATCAGTCTCTTTTTGAGCTGGGCTGCTGTCGACCGATTCGTCTTCGGGCGTGGCTTCTTCCTGCTTTTCCGCCGCCCAAGAGCGCACTTGCGAAGCTGCCCCGGCGAATGTTGCCGGGTCTTGCAGGAGCTTTCGGGTTATCTTGAGTTTTTGGAAGACTTCCAGGCGGTCGAATATTTTGTCAGGATGAAAGTCGTCCAGCTCGTTAAACTGCAGGATTATGCGAGGACCATCCTTGCCGCCGAGGGGAATATGAATCTCGGCGTTAAGTTTCATCGGCAAGTCATCCAGGTTGTCAATATCTACTGAAATTCGCCGATGAGCCGCAATCGAAGGACCTTTCTCACATAAGCCGCGATTGCCCCGGCCGCTAAAGTCAGCTAATACTGCTACAGAAAACGGTGTGTTATCTTTCGCTTTCCTGGGCGCAAATGAAGTAAGCGTACCCAACTCAAAATCTACATTTCCCAAAGACAATTGCCTGGACATAGCTGATGATCTCCATAATACAAACTTGACTCTACCGAGCTACGTTCGAGAATTTACTTTCTCATTATTTCGGGGGTTCAATATCATGAGCAATGAGAAACTCCTAAGTAATCGTAACTCAACGATCACAAACATTCAACAACCTTTAGTCTTTTTTCTGCTTTGTAAGTCCTATAAAACATGTCCTTTCAAAGAAGTTGTTGATCTCGCCTGATTTAGCGAAGAGAACGGTGACTTTGGCTGCTTATGCTAAGCTATTCCGCTTCCATGAGGGAAAGACATTAAGCAAGAGAATTTCTTTTCGGTTCTTAAGTTATGCGCCACATGTTGGAGGCACATTGGTAATATCAAGTATTTATTGGTTGACAGTTAAATTTTGATCGGTAGAATGCCGAATTAAGTAAGTTGGAAGTTGTTTTTAGCTGTTTCTAAAATATACTGAATTTGCCGATAGCTATTAAGGCGAGGGCCTGTGTCATTTCCCAGCACCAAAAATAGTATTAAGAGGTTACCTGACGGTTATATTGCAGTACCTATTGCCGAAGACCAAATATTATCGGTACTTAAAATTTGCGTTCTGGTAAGACCCGAGCCGGATCCTGTCGGAGGCCACCTGGTTGTGCTCCGCAATACGGTCGATGCTAAGATCCTTTTGGGATGCATTGTCGACGCTTCTGCCCAGGTGCTTGATTGGCTTGAATTGTGGTTACAAAACAGCGGAACACTCATCAACACTCCCACTGCATCTCGCCTGTTACTTTCAAACGCAATGCTCGACGAACGTTGGAAAAGACAATTCCGGGCATTTGAACAGCTTGATGCTTCGGCAATAGTTACAACCGGCATGGAGACTTCCAATCCCCTGCCGACATTGATAGACGTTTCCACCGGTTTGCCGCTCCACCCTACGGACCCTGAATCCGGAACACTTTGGACACTGTGCACGGATGAGGGCCTGCTCCAGCAAAACGGCTTGCCGAGTTACAGCAGCTCTTTGCATCGCTATCTATATGTTTCGGCATCCGGATCGGCCTCGAAGTTCGTACCGGCCACACAGGAATCGCCAACTAACGAATCCACAAAACCGCTCTCTGAGATATGCGCTGAAGATGCTCATACTATCCCATTCAATATCACAGCCGGGCTCATTCTAATCAAGAAACATAATCCCATCGACCTGGAAACTTACATTGATGTACTGAACGGCATCTCATGGGACGGATTAAAACATGGACGATCCGTGCTTGATTTCGGAGAGCAGATCAATGCGTTGAGGAAAGACGAAACATCTTTGACGAATGATGGTCGACTTTTTCTCGAAACCTGCGGTCGAAATGGTCGGCTGATTGAAACACTGCACTTAAAACTAAGATTACTTGCCGATATTATCTCGTCGGTCCATACAATGGTGTGCAATCTTCAACGTCCCCTTCTCAATATCGGACCCGAAAGCTGGCAGGTCAAACTCGGTGAAGTGGGCCGGGGCTTACCTTTTCTATGGACAGCTAAGGCCGTCCTCAGCGATCCGGGTGATGCGATCCGTTTAACAATAAAAGACACCAATTTACAGTACTATTTACCATCGCCTGTTGCAGGTACGTCTATTTACCGGCCCCTTGTCTCATCTGTCCCAACTAAAGGGCGAGCTTCGCTCCGCATTCGCAGCGTCCTGACCGAGAAGAATGATACAACAGTCGTGGAGGGCACGTTTACAACCCAGGAACGCATCGAGATAGCGAGCCAAGATATTGCCTGGTTAAGGATCAATCTTGCTTGCGGCGATGTCGATCTTTACGCTCATCTCGAATCAGATTCGGCTATGGCCTCGGGTGAATGGCGATTTAGGACAGTAGCTCAGAATTTAAAGCATACGGAAGACCTGAAAGCCGCAGAAGGCGTACCAATGCCGGAAGTACAGTTTGAGATTATACCACTTTTGAGCAGCCCCTGTGACCTATACTCATTAGCGGTTTTAGCGATAAGGATTTTCCTGGTCGATAATACAAACAGCCTGCCTGTGGTCCTTGATGAAACTTTGAGCTTAATGCGCCAAATAGAAGCTGACTTCGATGAAAACCTCGGTATTGAAGAGCGTATAAGTGATCTGTTCAGCAAAGATAACCAATGGCTCGAATCGTTGGGTCCCCAACACTTGACATTTGATGAGGTTGCTTCTGATGAGATTTTCGGGACAATTCCCACGGAAATCTGGTGGGCAATATTGATAATAATCATGAAGATGCTTCCCGGCCTGGGCCCGGACAGCGAGTGCAAAGATTACGGTGATGCACAACCGGGTGGTCTTCATAAAGTATTCGAACGAACAATGGACGATATTGACAATCTGATATTGAAAACGCGCAGTCTTATCGTTTCGGACCGGCAGTCCAATCAGGAAATAGCTGCGGTTATTCAAAAGTATCTTTCATAAAACAAAGGTCTTGTGAAATTAAAAAGAGTATCGAAAAACTACTGTGAGAATTTTATAGGAGTTGACAATGAAAACCATCCAATTTAGATACTATGTATTAGGATTGCTTTTGTTTGGACTGTTAACAGGAGGATGCAATGCGATCGGAGGCTCCCGACCTGTCAATGTGACAGCAAGCGATCCGATTTGCAATAAATCAGTAGAGGTCCATTTGGTAGGAATTAACAGTTCCGAGAAAGACTTGTGGGAAACAATGTCAATGGCCGATTACTGGACACCGGGAAATCAACTCCGAAAAAGCGCTAAAGAGTATACCTACGTGATTCAATTTGGACAGGGACCGTGTACGGTAACTCTCGGCAAAAAAGATCCCATTCGGCGTACGTGGAAAAACAGGAAAGTAGAATACCTGTTCGTTCTGGCGGACCTGCCAGGAGTATTTACCGATAGTGCCGGTAACGCTGATGCAAGGCGGATGCAACTGCCTGCCACAAACTCAAAGCGCTGGGGGTGGCGTGACAAAAAAATCGACATCAGAATAGAAGAGAGCAACATAGTTTCTTTAACTATTCCTAAACCAGACTGAGATTCAATTAAGGTCTGCTTGAGCCATAGATAAGGTAGAAGGTGAATGTCAAGTTTTGGCCGCTTTGAGAGTGTTCGTGAACTTCATCGGACCGGCGTTACCGTAGTCTATAGTGCGCGGGAAGCGGCCAGTAATGAAGATAAGTTTGCCCTCAAGATATTTCAGCCCTCTTCTCTGATGTTGGAGGAGGAGCAGGTAAAGACCGAATCACGTCGATTCCTCAACAGCGCCGGCATTCAGAAGAAAGTGGCCGACAGCGGCGCCCGGCACTGGGCGCCTGTTTATGACTGCGGCTCAAATCCTGAAGGCTCTTTTTACACAACCGACAAATATGACCGTTCGCTTCAACAGTTAATTGACGGCAGGATTAAAGTATCCACCCAGGTTCTTCATACGATTATCGAGTCCATCGTAAAGGGACTGATTGAGTTAAAAGAAAAATGTGGGCGACCGCACGGGAATCTCAAAGCCACTAATGTTCTGATTGTCGATACAGGAGATATCTCGCAGACAAAAATAGTATTGTCCGACCCTTTATCAGATGAAGAGATTGACAGCAAAGTACACTTCGATAACGACCTGCGAGCCATAGCGGAATTAATCTACGAGCTTATAACACACCGACCGATTCCCACCGTGGGCGGATGGCAAGTACCTGACTCAGAGGAATGGATCACACTGGTCAAACAGGCAAAGAGCTGGAGAAATCTTTGCAACGTATTGTTAAATGCCAGCGTCAAACCAGAGACTGTCACCATTGAGGCTGTCCTAAAAGAACTGGATGAGATAGAAAAGACAAAACCTGCGCTCTCATACCGCTGGATTATCGCGGCAGGGCTTGGACTGATCATTTGCATTATTGTTTTATTTATGCTTTTCCGGCGGCCGCCTCCACCGGAAAAAACAGAATGGGAGAGCTTATGCAATCAGTACCAAGCGTGGATTGATGGTCTTCGTAAGGAATTGGCTAATAAACAGGTGGATTGGAGTCAGGAAACAAAACTTGCCGCGATGACAGAAAAGATCACACTTGCATCTTATCCCTACAAAGTGATGGTCGACGAGGGGATGGGCAGCATTAATGAGATAGTGGACCACCCTGAACGCGCTGAACGGCGGAAAACGCAAAACGCCCTTGCAGCAATTGAAGAAATAAGCAGTATCCTGGATCCAAACTCGCCTAATGCATGGGTTCCGTTGGCAAAGATGGCCAGTACAGCGAATAAGTTCAAAAACCGCGGCTGGCAAGAGCCTGCTACTTATCTAAGAAATTTGGTCGAAGGAGTAAAACCCGAACCAAACAAACCGATCCTTGAAAATGTGAGGACAATCCTCGAACTCAGCCAAAAAGGCATTTTGGAAAATATTGATTTGTCTCTGCAAAAAATTGCAGACTACCAGAACACGATTAAGAGTTCACGCGACCCCATCCTCGTCAAGCTTGATGATGTTTACGTTAATAACCAGGCTGCCGGTGTATCAGACGTTAATGAACTTAACGATAAGCTTGCTCAAATAGTGGAGTTAACCGGGAGAATCACAAAATTTATCGAGAGTGACTGGCAAACAGAGATTGACCAGGAAACTTTCCTTACTGAGCACGGTGAAGACACTCCCCCAGAGACCCTAACGGATGCAACTTTCACTAAGAGGCTTGAAGTATTTGAAATGTATCGTTACATACGCCCCGATCCGCGTGAGAACCTCTTCGCCATGGTCAACCGTATAAAGGAAGCTATTCCCCTGGCGCTTATCTCAAATCCGGCAGAAGCTAATCCATGCAAACAGGACTTCGAAAAATTGCAGCCCGACATAGAGACGGTACGAAAGATTAAAGCAATAGAGAAGAACCGGTCCGACATCACCGAATCGCTCGACAGTTATATGCCCAGGCTTCAGGAGCTTGAGGGCAGGATCACAGCCGCAACCGAAACTGCGAACGAATACAAGACGCGTATTCAGCAAATTGTTGCTATTGCAACATTAGACGAGATCAACAGCAAGTGGGTAATGCTGCGCAATGACCTGTTTGACAGATACCCCGAGAATGAGTTACCGCAGGATTTGCCGAGATACGCAAAGCTCCGGCAAAAAATGGGTGTCACGGAAAAAAGCCTTCTCAAACTGGATGAGGAACTACAGAGAGAACTGCCTTCTCAAATCGAGATACCGCAAGACGAAACCGGCTGGCACAGCAAGGTCATAGG
>JBARRE010000171.1:0-8793 GCA_049644065.1 Sedimentisphaerales bacterium
CCGTTAGTTGCTGTTCTGTTCGATTTAGCTGGTTACTGACGATTTCCAGCATTGCTTTGTTTTCAGCTATGTCAATCGCCATCATAGCCAGCTCGTTACTGAACTTTGCCAGTTGATCGGTACCGGCAGACGCACCAATTTGTTCGCGACGTCTTGCAAGCTCTATTCTTGCCCTGGCGAGCTTTTCCGCAAGCCCACTAGTAGAACTCACGGAGTCGTTTTCCATGAGTCTTTTGTATTCTTCTAAATACCTTTCTTGCATGGCAAGTATTTTTCTCAATTCCTCGCTAACCTCGTCGGCATTAACCTTCTGGTCTATTTCCTTCTTTATTCGCTTGATTTGTTCTTCAATCGCAGGCATACGTCCCTGAAGTCGAGCAAGTTCCATCTCAAGGTTCTGCTTTTCGCGGAGCAGATTATTCTTCTCACTGAGGAGTATTTCCTCAGGGACCTCCAAAGGGATGTCGGCAGGAATATCTATCGTAATGTTTTGCAGAAAATCCTGGATTTTCCGATGAATCTCGGGGGTTTGGACAATGGTCAGATTCTTCGGCCGTTGACTTGGATACGGCGTTATGTCCCCTTCTCCTACGTCACTGAGTTCAAACCAACTCTCGGGCTCGATGGTTTTCTGGATTGTGTCTATCAGGTCTTTTGCTCCCCCTGCCGAGTGAGCAAGGGCGGGGATTTCATAAACAAGTGGAACCATATTGCTTGGAAGCGCATCGGCCGTTGCTATCAGTATCACGCCTTCATCTACAACGTATTCGAGTTCTGCTAAATCGCCCGAAACCCCGTCTAATAGAATCTCCAAAGCTTTGCGGAGCTTAATACCCGTCAGCGGATCCATCCCTGCCGGCGTGGTTTGCTCGACATCGGCATTTTCGAGCAAATCTCTCCAGTTAGGCTGTATCTGCAGTGGGGGAACCACGGAATTTGCCAACATCTCTATCACTTCGGCAAAAGACGTTGAAGACGTCAAGTTCGACAGGTCAACAATCTGCTCCAACTGTTCATACACAACAGCATCGGCAGGATTCTGTCTAATCGCCGGGGCCTGCCATATTGCTTTAGTTTGCTCCATTGCCTTTGCAAGTCGTGATCGAGCGTGATCACGCCGTGATTCGGCAATTTCAAGCAAATCTCCAAGATCATTAGAATAAGCATCATGGGCTTCGTACAGGCTTTTACGCAGATTAACGACCAGAGCCTTCATAAACTCTTTGGCTGCAGGTTTGACCTCCTCAGACAGGTTAACGCTCAAGCTGAAAAGATACGTCTGCTCGGAAGCAGGGACCGTTTGTAATGTAGTCGTTCGTGTGCGTCGTTGGCGTGCTGCGGAGGTACGGGAGTAGGCATTGTAGGAACTTCCTTGGTCCAGACTGCGACTGCGGCTGTAACTGGTGCCGGTCGTAGGCTGGGTTCTCGAAGCGGTTGTGCCCCTGGTAGAAGAAGATTTTCCGGTTCCGGGCTGGGTTCTGGAAGGAGAGTTTACGACAGAAGAGGAACCGCGGGGTATTGGGGAGTTTGAGTAATCCATCATCCCGTATTCATCCTCGCCAATCCCGGATCGTCCTGCTCGCGAGGGCAACGGCGGTATGCCAACGCCACCGAGATCGTCGGAAACACTCGACTGCACATATTCGATAGTGAACAAATCATGGACCTGGTCAATTGAAATATTGAGTATATCGCGAGCTGCTTTTCCGCCTACCCCGGAACTGTGAAATAAATAGTCAACAGTCTCTAAGTTAAGCGGCAGGACAGCAGGGTCACATGTTATTTTGACCAGGCAGCTTGCGGCACGAGTGCCTGAGGCAGCCGCCGCTTGTTTTTCTGCTGATTGTGTGACGCCTGTTGCTAAGAGGGCCAAAAGCAGCAGGATGACAGTACGTTTTGCAATTTCCATTTCAAATCTCCTTTTAAATTTGTTTTGTTAGATTTTTCTGTTTTCGATTTCTGATAATCGCTGCCGGGCGACTTTGGCCCATCGATTCTCAGGGAAAAGGTCTATAACACGGTTATAATTCTCGACGGCCGAATCCGTTTGGTTCAGTTCGTTATACAAACGGTCGGCCTGGTAAACGAGATTAAACGCGGTTTTGTCCACCTGTTTCCGAACTTCTTCGAGGGGATCGGGGATACTTGCGAGCTGGGCCTGGAGCTCATCGAGCCGGCTTTGTCTTCGCTCCTCTTCGAGCACTTCCTGTATCAAGCTAAGAGCTGCATCGGTTCTTGCCTGAAGCTGTTTAATCCGGGTTTCGAGCAAGGCAATCTTTTCCTGCTCCAACGTTGGCTCTGGGGTTCTAAACATAAGAGCCAAAATGCTCAGAGCGACCATGAGTACAGCGGCTGCGGCAAGGGGAGCAAACAAAATTATTATATTCTTGCGACCGGCCCGACGGCGAATAGCAGAGATATCTACCCGGACAGGAGCAGCCCCCCCTGCCGTTTTGTCGGCTTCCTGAAGCAATCTTTTAATTTCGTCTTCTGTCATAATCTATCGCTCTATTAATCCCGCCAGGTCCTCTCTGAGACGTTTTCTTGCTCGACTTAGTCGGACATTCAGCGTGTTTTTGGATATGCCGAGGATTCGGCTGATTTCGTCGGCGCCAAGCTCCTGCAAATACCGCAGTATGACGGGCTCTCGATATTTGGCCGGCAGAGCTGCAACCGCACGACGAACATGCTTGAACTCGTCCGCGTCCATATATTTCTCTTCACAGGCCGATGAGAATGAAACCTTGTCAATCTCCTGCGAGAATCGTCGCAGCCGAAGCCATCGCTTATATCGATTGGTGCGGCATTTGTTTATTGTTATGGTAAAGAGCCAGGTTTTAAGACTGCAATCGCATCGGAATTTCTTCAAACCGAGAAACGCTGCGAGGAATATCTCCTGGGTAACATCCTCGACATCGCCGGGCCAACCGAGCATCCGATTAGCAAGAACTGCAACGTCGGCCGAATACCGCTCGACAATTCTCTCGAAAGCAGAATCGTCGCCCCGGCTGAACTGTTCGACCAGAAGTTCATCATCAATCATCTCGGCCATGACTATAATATTAGACCGGTTGTGCGATGAAAACTTACATAAAATTGAGGAAAATTGAAAAAAAAGAAGAAAACCCCGTCTAACGTGTCGAGGGCGTCCCGCCCTCGAATCGCGGGCAGGATGCCCGCGACACAAAGATGGGGGCCAAGCGGTTTTATCGGGGCGGATTGTGCAGGCTCAGGCCGAAGGCATCTTCGGCGGCTTCCTTGAGCACCTCGGAGACCGTGGGGTGGGGGAAGCTTATTTCGGTAATTTTTTCCGTGCTGCCGATGAGTGCTCTGGCCGCGCCTATCAGCTCAGTGACGATGGCGCCGACCATTGCAACACCAATGATTTTGTTTGTAGAGTTGTCTCTGACAACCCTTATTTCACCGATGGTTTCGTTATGTGCCGTGCTTCGTCCGTTGGCTTTGAAGAACGACCTCCCAACAGAAACATCAAGCCCTTCGGCGGCACAGGCATCTTCAGTCTTTCCGACGGACGCAATCTCCGGGAACGTATAGACGGCCCGTGGTATGAGCGAATAATCAGCTATTTCTTCATTGCCGCCCGTAGCGTTGACGGCAGCAACTTCTGCTTCGGCGAAAGCGCCGTGTGCCAGATAGGTCGTGCCCACAGCGTCGCCAATGGCATACACGCCGGGGACGTTCGTTTCTAATTTACGATTAACGGCAATCGCAGAGCCTTCCATCTGCAAGTTCAGTGCTTCGACAGTTTCTTTGTCGACTACGGCACGCCGGCCAACCGAAATAAGAACTTTCTCCGCGTCAATCGTCTGGCCGTCTTCAAGATTAACTTTTGCCGGACTGCCGGTCTTGTCAACCGAAATGACTTTCTGGCTGGTCAGTGAAGTAATGCCGAGTTTCTTGAATTCGCGTTCTATCAGTCGACCGACCCATTGGTCTTCCATAGGGATCAATCGTGAGAGCGCTTCAACGATTGTTACTTTGGTACCCATTGTCGCATAAACGCAGGCCATCTCGCAGCCGATAACTCCCCCGCCGACAATTACCATAGATTGAGGTATTTGCTGTAAGGTCAGGGCCTCTTTACTGCTGATAACAGTCTGTCCGTCAAATGGAATGCCGGGAATCTCAATAGGATGCGAACCTGTCGCCAGGATTATTTTTCCAGCTTGAATCTCGGCCGGTCCGGCATCGGATTCGACTTTAATTCGACCCGGCGCCGTAACAACGGCCCGGCCGGGAATGATCTTTACTTTATGGCTTCCAATCAATCCTGTCACACCTTTGCGAAAAGCTGTAACTATAGCATCCTTTCTGGCCTGGATTTTCGGCCAGTTCGCAGTCGGGGCCGCAACGTCAATCCCCATTAGATTAGCGTGCTTGAACATAAGCAGCGTATGGGCCGAGGCCAGCAGCGTCTTCGACGGGATGCAGCCGCAGTTCAGACAGGTCCCGCCGACAAAGCTCTTTTCGGCAACTGCCACCGAAGCGCCTCGTTGTGCACATCTGATAGCGGCGGCGTAACCGCCGGGGCCGCTGCCGATAACTACAACATCATAACTTTCTGACATGATTATAACTCCTTGATTTGAATTAACGGATTTTGCAGATTATATAAGATTTCTATGTTTGCCGGTAGGGATTCTTTTCCGGATTGTACCACGCGAAAAGTTGGTCGCGCAACTGATCTCGGACTTTTTTGAGGCCGGGATCGTTAATCCGGTTTAAGAATTCGCCCGGGTCCGCCTCATGATCATACAGCTCATGTGTTGAGCCGTAGTTGAAAATATACTTGTAACGCCGGGTGCGAATCATGTACTCACAAATTCGGGACCTAAGGTTGAACTCGCTGAACGCCGCCGGTGGTCCTTCGATATCCGGGTCGCGCAGCACCCCGGCGAAGCTCGCCGCGTCCATACGCTCCGGCGCGCCTGGAATTTCGAGCAGCGTCGTCTTTCGCGGAGCTTCAAGCCCTGCTAACTCGCTCAGCGTCGGGTACAGGCCGATGTACTCGGTCAGAGCGGCGGTCACCTTGTTTTGAGGCAGATGTTTCGGATAGCTCACGATTAGCGGCACCCGCACCGATGGCTCAAACAGGCAAAACTTCTGGTAAAGACCGTGATCGCCATCCATTTCGCCATGATCGGATGTATAGACAACAATTGTGTTGTCCAGCAGGTTTTCTTTTTCGAGCGTCTTGTAAACGTGGCCGACGCACGTATCGACAAACGCGAGATTACCTAAATAGCCTGCTCTGTGGGCCCGCTGGCGTTTCTCGCCCAATGCTGCCATATTCTTGATGCGCCGCTGGATATGCGGTGGATATTTAGTGATGTCGCCGACCTTTGGGAGCGTCATTTTATCGACCGGATACTTTTCCGCCCACTGCTTCGGCGGATAAAACGGCGAGTGCGGCTTCATGAAACTGGTCACCAGGAAAAACGACTGCTCGCGGTACCGGCTGATGAATTTGGCCGCTTCGCGTGCGAGGAACATATCGAGATGGTCCTCAGGTTCCAGCGAAGAAGCCATGCTCTCGAAGTTCCACTTCTCGACGTTACCGGCCCATGGACTACCTTTGGGCCACAAACCATCGATATCGGGCAGGCCGGCGCCACCGTCATCCACTGTCTTGAAAAAGTGCGGCCCCATTGGGTGATTGGCGATTTCGTTGGCGTAGTGCTGCACTTTCGGCCCAAGGTACATCAGCCAGTCGTTGATAGACATGTAATACTCGAAACCGTGATTGTGGGCATCGACAAAGTGCATCTTACCAATCAGACCGGTCAGATAACCGTTATCGGCGAAATGATTTGCTATCGTGCGGTAGCGCCAATCGAGTTGGTCCCGGTTTGTAATTGCCCCGGTACTATGCGCGTAGAGTCCCGTCAGCAGTGCCATCCGCGAGGCAACACACACCGGATAAGGGCAATAGGCATTTGTGAACCGCACGCCGCGGGATGCGATCATGTCTATATTGGGCGTGGGGACAAGGTCCCGGCCTGCACATGTCATAAGGTCGGCCCGGTGCTGGTCGGTCATAATCAAAAGTACGTTGGGTTTGTTGCGATTTGATCCTCGCGGTGAAGGGTTTGCCCGGGCGGAATTGCGGCTCAGTAAAGCCGAAGCGGCACCGACTCCCGCTGTTTGCAGGAACTGCCTTCTCTTGATTTGGTTGTAATCGCTCATTTCTTGATTCTCAATCTCGGATTTATCTTCGTGGCCGGGGTTTCCACTCGTTGGCCCTGGCGGGGTCGTAATCCGGATTCGGAGTCGGCATTTTGGCGCCGACCGATTGGCGCCACTTTGCCAGCTTCCGCTGCAAGTCCACCGCTTTCTTCGGCATGGTTTTGGCAAGGTTATTCTTCTCTCCGATGTCACGTTTGAGATTGTAAAGCTCCAACTGCCCATCCTCAAAGAACTCTATCAACTTGTAGTCTCCCTCTCGTATAGCACCGGCAGGCCTCGAATGATGATAATGGGGGTAATGCCAGTATATCGCATCTCGTTCGAGCGAGCCGGTTTGCCTGAGCAGCGGCAGGATGTTCTCGCCATCGAGTACCTGATTCGAATCCCCTCTGACGCCAACAATCTCCAGGAAAGTGGGGTAGAAATCGACACTGGTAACCGGCACACTGCACGTAGTTCCGGCTTTAACAACGCCGGGCCAGCGAACGATCAACGGCTCGCGAACTCCGCCTTCGTACAAAGTACCCTTTTCATCGCGGAGCGGTGCATTGGTTGAGACAATCTGCTTTTTGCCGGTGTAACCGCCATAAGCCTCGCGAAGTCCTCCGTTGTCCGAGAAGAAGATTACAATTGTGCGCTCGGCAAGATCCAGATCATCGAGCTTCTTAAGAATGCGGCCGATATTAGTGTCAAGGTGTTCAACCATCGCTGCATAGGTAGGATTATTCACCCCCGTTGCCGGCTTCGGTTTGCTCTTGTATTTGTCGACGAGTTCCTCGGGCGCCTCCAGCTTGATATGCACCGAATGATGGGACAAGTAGAGGAAGAACGGTTCCTGCTTCTTCTCTTCAATGAATTTGATGGCTTCGTCGGTAAAGCCGGATACTTGTTTGTCGTTTAGATTCTTGACGCCCAGAACGACTTTGTCAAAGCCCTGTTTGTCCGGTGAATAGCCTCTGCCACCGAGATGCCACTTGCCGATGTAGCAGGTCGCGTAGCCCTGTTCCTTGAGCGCTTCGCCGATAGTGACGGACTCAAGAGGCAATTGCAGGCGATTTTCGGGGACGATGAGCTTTTCATAGGGTCGCCAGTGGCCCGGAATAAAATCCGTGATACCAACGCGGGCCGGGTACTGGCCTGCCATAATGCTGGCTCGCGTGGGCGAACAAACCGGGCATGCCGCGTAAGCATCGGTAAACTTCATCCCCTGGCTCGCCAGCCGGTCTATATTCGGTGTCTCATGGAACTTGCTGCCGTAACACGCCACATCCGGCCAACCCATATCATCGATGAGAATGAAAACAAAATTGGGCTTTTTGTATACATCGGTTGTTGCAGACTGGACCGGGTAACTCGGCAGTGTCAGTGACACTGCACCCATTCCCACAGCTTTCAAAAAAACACGTCTATTCATGTTATTCTCCTTCCAAAAAATCGGCCTAACCTGGCAAGGAGTTACCTCTCTACTTCTTTGGCGCCAGAAGCTGAAACTCCCAAATGGTCGGCCCGTCGGCCGAGTCGAGAATGTTCAGGCGTACCTGTCTCACTGTGACGGGCTCAAATGTCTTCGAGTAGTCGGCTCCAATCTTTGTGCCCCGACCGAAAGTTTTCCATTGCGTGCTGTTCTTGTATTGTAACTCGAATTCTTGTACTCGGTCGTAAGCCTCGACAATTTTTACCTGATTGAACGTGGTGGCTTTGCCCAGATCCACTTCGAGCCAGGCCTGTTTCGTACCGGTGTCGGTAGCCCAGCGAGTGGCCGGGTCGTCGTCTACGACCTTGCCCGGACCGTAGTGACGATTTTTTTGATATATATTGGATGCCCGGACTTTCTTTTCATGCGCCAGAGATGCCGATGGCACACCAACAGGAGCAAGCTCATCAGCCGGGCCGTCCAGTTGCAGTTTGATGATCGTGTCGATTTCGTGCCGTGAGGCTTCCGGGACGGAAATCTCGATAGCCTCGTCGGTCTGTTTGACGCTCGCCGTGCCGCCGGTCAGGACGGAGCTTGCGATGATTTTCTTTGGTATTGGAGGCAGTGACAATTTCTCGCCGGGCCACTTCAGGACATGAACGTAAATTGTATTGTCTTTGTTTGTGCTGGCGACCCAGGGACCTGTCCTGAATGGGCCGCCCCGAGTGGCGTAAATACTTTGTCCGTAATCTTTGAGCCAGGCGCCCATTTCCTGTAGTCGTGTGACCTGCCTGGTCTCGATCCGGCCGTCCGGCATGGGGCCGACGTTAAACAAAAGGTTGCCGTCACCACCGACGACCCTCACCAGCGTATCTATACACTGCTTGAGCGATTTAAGCTCGTCGTTCGGTTTCCACGCCCACTGTTGGCAGATTGTCATGCAGGTCTCCCAGGGCCGGTTGGTCTGGAATGTGCCGATTCTCTGCTCAGGCGTATCATGGTCGGCGGGCAATCCGGCACGGTTATTAATAATCACATGGGGCTGAAGCTCCCGAATCATTTTTAAAAGGTTCTCCGAATCCCAGTCTTTGGCTGTACCGCCGAGGCCGTCGAACCAGATGATGTCGATTCTACCGTAGTTCGAGCATATCTCGCGGAGCTGGCCGTGCATG
>JBARRE010000172.1:0-1978 GCA_049644065.1 Sedimentisphaerales bacterium
TCGTACACAACATCAAGGTATCGTTGCAGCTCAGAGAACGCAGGCGTGCTGACGACAGGTTTACCCAGGGCCAGATATTCTTTGAATTTGATAGGATTGGCCGCTTCGGTCCATTTGTTGATTTTCCAGGGCAATATGGCAACATCAAAACACTTGCCGTAATGGGGAATCTGCTCGTAAGTCTTCTGGCCCAGCATCCAAACATTCTTCCTGGCAGACAAGCCTGAACAATCCAGGGATCTTTTCCCGATGAATACAAAGGACATGTCCGGCAATCGCTCTGCCACTGCATCAAGAAAGCCGACATCAAGCTTATGGCCATCCAGCGCACCGAAATAACCCGCTATGGGCTTTTTTATCGCGGCTATGTCGTCCGGCCTGTCTGAATCGAGTTCCGCCGTGGCGAACATCTCATAGTCAACACCATGATCCATAAACAGTGCATTCTTACATTGAGCCGCTTCTTCATCGTACAGCAGCCTATTGACGTAAACAGTAACATCCGCGTTGGCTTTCAACTTCCTGTCATAGCCCAGTATCGTATCTCTATCGACATTAGGATCATCTTCGTACCGATCTGTTCTCTGGTACACAAGTTTCACTTTTTTCATTTTGATTGCTGTATCACAAGCCGCCGGGCAGGCAACCCATACCACAGGAGCACTCATACGAAGCTTTCGCATCAAACGCTGCATTTGATATCTCAACATGGCTTCATTCAAAGGTCTTGTCCATGAAATGTGATGTACAGGCAGAGTAAACGGACTATATACCCAAAACCCGGCACTCGATTTTCTAAGACCCTTTAAAATGCTCCTGACCTTACGAACGAGTTTCTCGGTAAATCTCTTTCCACCCGCTATCTTATGTTTCCGCATCATAATGGAATTAACGTAAACCGTAGTACCTGTCCGTGAAAAGCGACGCATCAATTGCATATCGGTATGCGCGCGATTGTGATACCACCAGTCCTCGCCACCGAAACAGATTACATCCATTTTCTTCACCATACTCTCAATCCAGGTGACAGCATGTCACTTGGCAGAACATAGTCCTCGCCACCCCAATAGAGCTTTGAAGGCACTTGCGGCATACGCCTTGGTCATCTGTATATCTGTTGTTCTTGTCTTTTTCGATAAGGCTGCCCGACAAAGCCAATACGGACTCCTCAAAAAGAAGAACAAGGCTACCAACAAACAAGCCACTGGGTAGATGATGAAATTCCTGTTTTTTTTCATAAACAGTAATATGCTACCTCGCAACTGTTGGATCATCTCAAGTTTAACCTGCTTACTGCTGGCTCCCCCAAAATGAATGATCTGGCCTACCGGGGCAAACATTACTGTCCATCCCTTCTTCCAGAATCGATAACACCAGTCAGTTTCTTCGCCGTACATGAAGAACCGCTCATCCATAACGCCAACCTGTTCAATTGCTTCTCGCCTGACAAGCATAAAGCAACCCGTCACAACATCTACCTGGCGTACGTCGTTTCTGTCCCACCAGGTCATTTGCTCGCGTCCGAAGAACCTGTTCTTCGGAAATAATTTGTATAGATAAGTGCTTGATAACAGCATATTCAATATCGAGGGGAACATGAAACACGTTCGTTGTAAGGTTCGATCCGGATTTAATACCCGGCAACCGGTCACTGCTGCCTGTGGATTCTCCTCGGCAAAGCACACTGTGTTAGCTATGGCATTATCCAAAACAACCGTATCACTATTAAGCAGGAGCACATATCTTCCCTTAGCGACAGCCATCCCCTGGTTATTAGCCGCAGCAAAGCCTCGGTTTTCCGTATTCTCTATGAGAGCTACTTGCCGGAAGTCATTCTTTACCATTCCAGCCGAACCATCTGTCGAGGCGTTATCGATGACAATAATTTCATAATCAACATCGCCCGCATGTTCATAAACCGAGGAAAGACAATCTCGAAGGAGCCATTTCTTATACCAGTTGACTATGATAATGGATA
>JBARRE010000173.1:0-7889 GCA_049644065.1 Sedimentisphaerales bacterium
AAAAACACGCCAACGAACTGTCCTCACACCCCGACCGCTGGATGCCCTGGAATTACCGGGACACGCTCCAAAGGACCGACGCCTCCTAAAAAATTTAGATTTTTTTCAGGCCTGCCGAAAAGACACGCGGGTTCGAGTCTTTTTGAGGAATTCGCAGAAAGACTGGAGAAAAGGAACGATTGGTGTTTTTGATGGCTGGGCCAATTGGCCAATCACATCAAGGGCTTCAAACCTTTTCTTCTTTTCCAAAGCGACCCGTTCACTTGAGGTCCTTAAGGAGTTCGAAACAGACTTGTCGCCCACCATATAATGAATCCACCATATTTTTTCGCGCTTATAAATACTGGCCATGGCATCATTTCCTTTCTTATACAATTCTACCATGACCTGCCCAAACGCTGCTGACATGCTGATTACATCTCAATATTTGCTACATTTTTGCTACAGTGCCAACAGCGCATGAAAATGGGACAGGCCTAAGTGCCTGTCCCTATGTAACTTAGGAATAGCGGGGGCAGGATTCGAACCTGCGACCTCCGGGTTATGGGCCCGACGAGCTACCAGACTGCTCTACCCCGCGATCATTTATCACTATATATCAAAATATTTGTCTTTTATCAAGAGCACCAAGACAAATTTATAAATTTTTTCGTATAGCCCCAGCAACTTCTTCTATCTTTCCATCCTCATATTCAACAGAAGGCCAGCAACGGAACAGTTCGTCACCGTTATTTCGAGGTACAATATGAAAATGTAAATGCTCAATATGCTGACCAGCCGCCCTGCCATTATTACATAAAAGATTATAGCCCTCAGAATTCATTGCCGCCGTTACAGCACCGGCAATCTTGCCAATCCGGGTAAAAACCTGGCCTAAAAGCTCGGCAGGACAGTCATGTAATTTTTCAAAGTGCTGCTTTGGAATCACCAACGTATGTCCATCGCTTATTGGGCCGATATCCAAAAATGAAAGAACAACTTCATCTTCGTAAATTTTCGTAACCGGTATTTGGCCGGCTACCATTTTACAGAAAATGCAATCATCCGCACTCATCATAGGATCATTCTGAAAAGTATCAGGCTACTGCCCCTGGCTGGTTTGTTCTTTGTCGTTCTGGATTTCAGCTTCTTCTTCCCTGGCAACATCCTCGACTTCAGTTGCCACTTGGTCTTCGGCAATCTCTTCGACTTCTACGGCTTTCTTCGTCTTTTTGCGTGAGCGCTTTTTGCTTTTCTTTGTTATACTCTCGTCGGCACCTATGAGTTGCAGTAAGACGAGTTGGCCGTTATCACCCAGCCTTCTCAAAGACAACCTGATTATTCTTGTATAACCGCCCGGCCTGTCAAGGTATCTGGGACCAAGCTCGCTGAACAATTTTCCGACGATAGTGCCTTTTCGCACAGGACTACCATCCTCATAATCTATGATGTCGCGGTTTCCAAGCTGAGCGATCGCCTGACGCCTGGCTGGAAGTGTTCCTTTTTTCGCCAATGTAATCAACTTCTCAGCAAAGGGTTTTACCTCTTTAGCTTTCTCTATTGTGGTCGAAATAGTTTCATGCTGGAAAAGCGAAGCGACGAGATTTCGCCTCATAGCCAGACGATGCTCCTTTGTTCGACTCAACCTACGCCCTGCTACTCTGTGACGCATATACTTAAACTCCTCTTATATTTATACATCTGTCATTCCCAAAGACAGGCCTATGTCGGCAAGCTTTCTCCTGATTTCCCGCAGGGAAGTTTTGCCGAAGCTCCTAATCTTTAGCAAATCAGCTTCTGTCATTTGTACCAAATGTCCAACCGTTTCGGTCTTTGCCGACTCAAGACAGTTGTTTGCTCTTACCGAGAGTTCCAATTCCTGGATCGGCATGCTCAGTTTTTGTGCTAATTCCTCATCCACAGCCGGTTCTTCTGTCTCTTCTACTGTAATCTGAGATTCAGCAACAGTGTCTTGTCCAAGCTCGAAATACTGTACGAACGGATTTACATGCTTGCGCAGGATTTTTGCTGCCTCCACCAGCCCCATTTCAGGTGTTATTGTTCCGTCTGTCCAAATTTCGAGGATCAGCTTGTCATAATTGGTACGCTGGCCTACACGGGTATTTTCTGTCGTGTATCGTACCCTTGTAACCGGTGAGTATACGGTATCAAGCATTATTCTTCCAACTTCCTGGTCGAACCTGTCTGAAGCAGTGATTCGCTCCGAAGCCGGTACGTAACCACGCCCGTTTTCTACAACCATTTCCATTTTAAAATTAACTTTTTCCGTCAAAGTAACCAACACCAGATCTTTGTTTATCACATCAATGTTTGGGTCAGTAACTATATCAGCTGCCGTTACAACGCCGGCTTTATTTGCCGAAACGCTCATTGTTTTCGGCTCATCGTCATGGAGCCGAATAACGAGACTCTTAACGTTCAAGACGATATCAGTAACATCCTCCATCACTCCTTTTATCGTGCTGAATTCATGGTCGACACCCTCAATTTTGATCGATGTTACGGCACTACCTTCCAAAGAGGAAAGCAATATGCGCCTAAGACTATTACCAATAGTCGTGCCGAAACCACGTTCAAAAGGTTCAATGAAGAATCGACCATATTTATCACTCGATATCATCGTGTCTCGCTCAACACGAGTCGGCAACTCCAAACCACGCCATGTAACTCTCATATAGGTCTCCTATATAAGTCTTTGAGTTAACAGGGTCTGCTCTAAACTCAATACTTAAAAAAAAATAAACTTTTGCAGAAGCTTAATAAAAGCTTAAAAAATCACTTTGTATTTATCTTGAGCAGAACTCCACAACCAACTGCTCCTCAACGGGAATTTGAATGTCATCTCGAGTGGGTAATGCAACTATAGTCGCTTCGGATTGTTCCCGGGCCAACTGTAACCAACTCTGTGTTGAAAAATTCGGATTGTTTTCCAACTGCTCTTTAATTTTTTTTAGGCTCTTCGTTGAACCTTTGACCGTTATCTTGTCACCGATTTTTGTAGTATAATCGCTGATATTCACCTTGCGTCCATTTACATAGATATGTCCATGAGCAATGAGCTGTCTGGCAGCTTTGCGCGATGGCGCAAAATTCAATTTATATACGACATTGTCCAAACGTCGTTCCAGCAATTGCAACAACGTTTCACCGGTATTCCCCTTTATCCGCTCGGCCTGGTGGAAATACCTCATAAATTGTCGCTCCAGAAGTCCGTAATACCTCTTGACCTTTTGCTTTTCGCGCAGCCGAACACCGTATTCACTCAATCTTCCTCTGCGCCATCCGTGCATTCCAGGAGTCAGGTTACGCTGTTTTTTCTCGACCGGACACTTAGCCGTCTCACATCTTATGCCCTTTAGCATAAGCTTCATTCCTTCTCGACGACAGTTTTTACAAGATGAACCTAAATAACGTCCCATTTTTTTATTCAACCCCAAAAAAGTTTTTTGGTATCGTTTTATACTCTTCTTCGTTTCGGCGGTCTACAACCGTTGTGTGGCAGTGGTGTAACATCTTCTATTGATGCGATACGCAAACCCGCCTGCTGCAAGGCTGAGATGGCAGATTCACGACCTGAACCAGGCCCCTTGACTCTGATTTCAACCTCGCGTACGCCATTACGCATAGCAGTATTGGCACAGCGTTGTGCTGCCCTTTGAGCGGCAAAAGGTGTACTTTTACGAGAGCCCTTGAAACCTACACAGCCCGCTGAACTCGCGCAAACCGTATTACCATCTACATCCGTAATCGTAATCAATGTGTTATTGAATGTGGCTCTTATATGTACAACAGCACGGACAACATTTTTTCTAACTTTTCGCTTTACTTTTTTTGCCATTATTTTTCTCTTACCGGGTATTTATCCAAAATAACTCAACTCTTTATCGTTTTTCCTTTACACCTTTCTTGCCGGCAACTGTTTTTCTCGGCCCTTTACGAGTACGTGCGTTACTTTGTGTGCACTGTCCGTGAACAGGCAGGCCCCTTCTGTGACGAATGCCTTTGTAACAATTTATATCTCGCAAGCGAGCAATGTTTTGACTAACCTGCCTGCGAAGCTGACCTTCCACGATATAATTTCTGTCGATAATCTGCGTTATATGACTAAGCTCATCTTCACTGAGCTTGCCTGCCTTCGTGCCTTTATCGATCCCGGCTTCTTTCAAAATCTGCACCGATGTGTATTTACCAATACCAACAATATAGGTCAGTGAAATCCATATGGATTTTTCATTGGGAATATCAACACCAACTATACGCGGCATAAAAACTCCTCTTTTAACTTGTTTATTAATTCTAAGGTTATCGAATCATTTATCATTATTCATCAATTATCGCTTATCGTTTTTCAATTACCCCTGGCGTTGTTTATGGCGAGGATTCGTACAAATCACCCGCACGACGCCTTTGCGACGAACAACTTTACAATTCTCACATATACGTTTTACAGAACTTCTAACTTTCATCTTTA
The DNA here is from genome assembly GCA_049644065.1 of Sedimentisphaerales bacterium. Classification (GTDB taxonomy): domain Bacteria; phylum Planctomycetota; class Phycisphaerae; order Sedimentisphaerales; family Anaerobacaceae; genus JAFGPJ01. The sequence continues at coordinate 4,472 of JBARRE010000173.1, forward strand.
TTCCTGCTTTTCGATCATAGTTTCAGGCCGAACAAGGTTTCCATTAGCAGCAGATCAACCTCGGCTAATGCCTGAGTACTATTCGGCCCCTGTTTAAGTCATACGGTGACATCTCGACTATGACCGTGTCACCCGGTAATATTCGGATAAAATTCATGCGCATCTTGCCCGAAACATGCGCCAAAACCTTGTGGCCGTTCTCCAGTTCCACTCTAAACATTGCATTCGGCAAAGCATCAGTCACTTTGGCTTGTAATCTTATCGTATCTTTCTTTGCCATTATTTTCGCAATCCGTGACCTATGATTCGTTCGAGCCCTTTGTTAATGTCCGTTTATAGTTAATACTTCGCAACTATTCCCTAATATCACAATTGTATGTTCAAAATGAGCCGAGGATTTCCCGTCTCTTGTTACTACTGTCCATCCGTTCTTTAAAGTTCTCACGGCACTTGAGCCGGCATTAATCATCGGCTCAACAGCCAAGACCATTCCTTCTGCCAAAACAATATCATTTGCCAGCAACTCATCACTGACAAAGTTAGGGACTCTCGGCTCCTCATGCATTTTTTTGCCGATACCATGTCCGACGAATTCTTTCACTACGGAAAACCCGGCAGATTCGGCGTATCGCTGCATCACGGTAGCTACTTGACTCCATTTAACAGCCGGCGCAGATTTCTCTATTGCTATATCAAGAACACGTTTTGTTACGTCCATTAGTTTTTGTCTATTCTCGGAAATCTCACCAATAGCAATCGTAACTGCCGCATCTGCACAATAACCGTTAAGCCTGACACCGAAATCAATGCTGAGGATATCACCGTTCTTGAGCTTTGTATCCTCTGAAGGAATCCCGTGAACGACTTGTTCATTTATCGAGGCACAAATTGCACCAGGAAACGGGGTTCTCGCAACCGGGCTTCGGACACCTTTAAATAAAGCTTCCGCTCCGGCATCAGCGGTCATTTGCAGAGCTACACTGTCAAGCCAGGCGGTGGTCATTCCAGGCTCTGCAATCTCCTTTAGTTTTAAAAGAACATCTGCTACAACGGCACCTGCCTTGCGCATCAACTCAATTTCCCTACGACTGCGAAGCGTTATAGCCATCGAATTTCATATCTCATCATTCGCGCCTCGTGATCCGTGATTCGATACAGAGCCGGCGCTTCGCGTTTTAATAAGGACTTCCAGTTTCTCAAACATTGAAGCCCTTACATCGTCGGGATTCCTGTCAGCATCGAAGTTATAGACAGTACTGTTTCTCTTATAGTAATCCACCAGGGGCTCTGTCTGCTGGTGGTAAGTCTCAAGACGATTCGCCAATACTTCCTCAGTATCATCAGACCTTTGAACAAGCTCAGTGCCGTCTTTATCACATATACCTTCAGTTTTTGGCTTTAAGTTTTCAATGTGGTAAACCGCTCCACACTCCGGACAACTCCTTCTTCCGGTTATCCGCTTTGTTACTACGTGGTCATCTATCTCCAGGTTCAAAACCGCATCTATTTTTTGCCCGCTTGCGACCAAAGCTTGATCCAGCTCGATAGCCTGATTAACGGTTCTGGGAAAACCATCCAGTACAAAACCGGCAGCAGGGGCCTTCTCGATCGCTTTGGCCATCATCTCTATTATTATTTCGTCCGGCACAAGTGCGCCTGAATCCATGTAATCCTGGGCCTTTTTCCCTAATTCGGATCCTTCCACCCTTTCCTGTCGCAAGATATCTCCACTGGATAAATGAAGCAGATTATATCGTGCAACAATACTTTTACACTGCGTTCCTTTACCGGCACCGGGGGCTCCCAATAAAACTACTTTCATGCATACGCTCCTTTGATTCTGCCGGATCCGCTGAAACCATCATAGCTTCGCATAAGAAGGTTGGCCTCTATTTTCTGAACCAAATCGAGCGAAACACTGACAACTATCAACAAACCGGTGCCGCCCACAAAATTTGCCACGCCCGGTTCAATCCCGAGCAGAACTATGATAAGCGATGGCACAATGGCAATTATTGCTAAGAATGAGGCTCCAAAATATGTGATTCTGGTCATTACCGTTTCCAGGTAGTCTGCGGTTCTGCGCCCCGGTCGAAGCCCGGGGATAAAACTTCCGGAATCCCGAAGATTCTTAGCCATTTCCTTTGGCTGAAATTGTACCGTAACCCAAAAATAAGCGAATAAAAATATCAATAACATATAAAGAACATTGTAAGTATAAGCTCGGTAGCCTAAAGCATCAGAAATATTTTGAAGAATTGCCGATTCACTTAAGCCGGGAATTCTTGATAATTGCCCGATTATTAAAGGCGGAAAAATCATAAAACTCGACGCAAATATTATCGGCATCACTCCACCGTGATTGACACGAAGCGGCAAATAATGCCTCTGACCGCCATACATCCGGCGCCCTCGCATCTGCTTTGCCTGCTGAATCGGTATGCGGCGCTGGCCTTGAGTGATTAGTATCGCACCGGCAACAACAAAAACGAACGCTGCTATAAGGAACAATATCTTTGCCGGACCTACACTGGTGGGTCCCGCACCGATTCTCAAATCGACACTCTGCCAGAGCGTCCAGACCGCCCACGGCATTCTGGAGACAATACCGGCCATAATTATCAAACTGATACCATTGCCTATACCATATTCATCTATCTGCTCGCCGAGCCACATCAAGAAAATAGTACCGGCGGTCATACCAACAATACCCATTATCATGGCTTCACGCTCCATACCGGCATAGGTCAATCCTCCCCCACCTCCTAACAATTTCATAAACATTACCGATTGTACAACACATATAAGAACAGTCAGGTAGCGCGTATATTCCTGTATCTTTTTATGACCCGTCTGGCCTTCCTGGCGCAGCTTCTTCAAAGCGGGAATAACCTCGCCTAAAAGCATAAGGATAATTGACGATGTAATATAGGGCATAATTCCCAGCCCGAACAAGCTGCTTTTATCCAGATTTCCACCTGTAAACATCTGCATATATAAAGCAGCTCTACCCAACGGACTCTCGGAGTCTCTCGATCCGGCGACGCTTTCAATCGCGGCAGGATCAAAACCGGGAACAGGGATATGGAAGCCGACCCTGTATATTATCAGCAGGGCCAACGTAAAAAATATCTTGTTACGCAGGTCCTGAACTCTGAATATGTTGACCACTGTTCCAAGCATTATTTCATATCCCGTCTATTATGTTTTGCGTTTCTTTTCGCATGACGCGGCAAACTTACAAGCATCAAATCATTTTTACTATTCCGCCGGATGCGGCTATTTTCTGCTCGGCATTTTTACTGAATTTATGAGCTGTAACCTGCAGCTTTTTAGTCAGGTCTCCTTTACCGAGAATTTTGACTTTGCTTTTAATGTTGTCAATCAGTCCGGCACCAGACAACTGCTCTACACCGAT